>JBJSXS010000757.1:0-6269 GCA_046086545.1 Gemmata sp. | reverse complement strand
GGACGCGGTGGTCGGCGCCGGCGCGACGACCCCCGCGTCCACGACCTCGAACACCGGCTCGTCCTCGGCGTCCGAGCGCGTGAACGGGTGCAGCGCGTCGGCCACCTCCTTGGCGGTCTGGAAGCGGTCCGCGGGCTTCTTGGCCATCATCTTCGCGAGCACGTCGGCCAGCCCGGCGGGCACCTCGAACCGGGCCTCGCGCACCGGCGCCGGTTCGTCGTTGGTGTGGGCCAGCAGCTTGTCCAGGATCGTGGCGGCGGTGCGGAACGGCGGCGCCCCGGTGAGCAGGAAGTACAGGGTGCAGCCGAGCGAGTAGATGTCGCTGCGGTGGTCCACATCGTGGGAGTTCCGGGCCTGCTCGGGCGACAGGTAGTCGGGCGTGCCGAGCAGCATGTTCGGGTTGGTCACGCCGCCGGCGGAGGCCCGCCCGGCCCCGAACGGCACGCGCCCGCCGGGCAGGTTGTCCGCGTCGGGGTCGCCCTCGGCGTGCGCGAACCGGGCGAGGCCGAAGTCCAGAATCTTCACCTTCCCTTTGCGGGTCACCATCAGGTTCTGCGGCTTGATGTCCCGGTGGACCATGCCGCTCTCGGCCGCGTGCTGGAGGCCCAGCGCGACCTGCCGGGTGAACGCGCAGGCGATCGCGACCGGGAGCGCCCCCTTCTTCGCCACCAGCCGGTCGAGGCTCAGGCCCTCCAGAAACTCCATGACGAGGAAGTGCGCCCCGCCCGCCTCGCCCGCGTCGTAGGCGGTGACGATGCGGTGGTCCTTGAGCTTGGCCGCGGCCCGGATCTCCTTCTGGAACCGCGTGACGGTGGCGGCCCGCTTGGTCAGGTGCGGGGACACCACCTTGATGGCGACGACCCGGTCCATCAGCAGGTCTTCGGCCTTGTACACGGTCCCCATGCCGCCGGCCCCGAGCTGGCCCAGGATGCGGTACCGGGGGTGGTCGGCGAACCCGGCCGGCATGTCGCCCGCCGGCGCGCTCAGTTCCGGCAGGCGGACCGCCTGGACCGTCCCCGGCGACGACGCCGCGGCCCGGGCCAGCCCGGCGAGCGAGTCCTCGGGCACGAACCGGAGGGCGGCCCCGCACGCGGCGCAGGGGGCGATGTGGTCGGCCACGGCCGCCAGTTCGTCGGCCGGCAGGTCGCCCCGCGCGAACGCGGCCAGGACTTCGGCACTGGGGCACACGGCTACGGGCATCGCGTCGGAACCTCAAAAGAAGCGGTGGCGCTCAGTAACTCAAAGGATGACACGAAAACCGGGAACCTGTCAGCCGGGCCGCTCCAAGTTCCAAAGTCACAAGGTCCGGGCGACAAACCCGGCGCGTCTTCGGGCCGGGATCGCAATTGTGAGGCGGTCGCCCACTCGGCAGCCGCCCACTCGGAACCTGGACCTACCCCAACAGGCCGCCGGCCTCCTCGCGCAGCCGGGCGAGGACGCGCGACTTGGCGATGTACACGGCGTTCGGGGTGACGCCGAACTCGGCGGCCACCTCGTCGGCCGGCAGGCCGTCGAGTACGAACCGGCCGAACAGGCTCCACGTGCGGCCCTCGAAGTCGGGCCGGATGCGCTCCAGCAGCGTGCGCGTCACGTACACGTCGTGCTCGCGCTCCCAGGTGCGGGCGAGGTCGTCGGTCGGGTCTTCGAGCCGGGCGAGGTAGCTGCCGAAGTCGCTGCCGCCCGGGGCGACGGGCTGCACCTTGCGGGTCTTCCACACGGTCCGCGCACAGTTGGCCGCGATGGCCCGGAGCCAGCCCCGGAAGGCGCCCGGCCTCTCCGGGTGGACGAACTCGGGGAACCGCCGCACCACCACCGCCATCACCTCTTGAACCAGGTCGTCGGCGTCGGCCCCGCGCACGTTCAGCCGCTCGGCCCACCCACGGATGAGTGGGGCGTACAGTTCCACCAGGCGCTCCCACGCGTCCGCGTCGCGCGGGTCGCGGAGCCGTCCCAGCAGTGTCGCCGACGTCGCTTGCATGGAACCTCCCCCCCCATACAGTCTAGCTTACCGGCGGGCGCTTGTGGGAGCGCAAGGTGCGCGGCTATACTTTGGGTGCCCCGCGGAAGAACATCGGGCGAGCGGACGAACGGGTGAGGACGGCCGCCCGGGCCGCTCTCGCCCCCTCTACCCTTCGCCCGCCGTCTTCCGATCTTGCACCGCCGCCGGAGACGCCGTGACGGACCGACCCCGGTTTCTGCTCATCAGCCCGTCGGCCGTGCCTCCGGACGGCGCACTGGCCGGCGCCGCGGACGTGGAGCCGGTCCCCGACGACCCGATCGAGGTGGCCCGGCGGCTCCGCACCGGCGGGTACGCGGGCGTGATCTTGCCGCCCGACTCGGCCCTCGGGCTGCTCGACCGGTTCCGGCTCGACGAGCTCATCATCAGCCACATCGAGAAGGGGCTCGCGGTCCTCGACGCGCAGGGCGTGGTGCAGTGGGCCAACCCGGTGTTCCGGGCCGCGTCCGCGGCCGACCCGGTGGGGCGCCCGCTGCTGGAGGCACTGGGCACCGACCGGGTGTCCATCGAGTCCATCGAGAGCCCGCCCGCGCACGTCCCGGTGCCGCCCCCGGCCGCGCCGGGCGACCCGGGCGACCCGCTCGGCCCGGCGCGCCGCGGGGCCGCCACCGCCCTGCGGGTCCACTGCCCGCCCGGCGCCGCCCAGCCGTTCCTGGAGATCGACGTCCGGCCCGTGTTCGGGCCCGACGGCACCGTGACCGGCCTGACCGCGCTGGCCCGCGACGTGACCGCGCAGGTGGTCCAGCAGCAGAAGCTCGACGCGCTGCACGCGGCCGGGCGCGAGCTGGCCGGGCTGGACGCGAGCCAGCTCACCGACATGAACGTCGCGGACCGCGTCGAACTGCTCAAGGTCAACCTCCGCCGCACCATCCACGACCTCCTGCATTACGACACGATCGAGGTGCGGCTCCTCGACCGGCGCACGCTCGAGCTCAAGCAGCTGCTCGAGGACGGCATGCTGCCCGAGGCCGCGCGGCGGGTGCTGTACGCGAAACCGACCGGCAACGGCGTCACCGGGTTCGTGGCCGCCATGGGCCAAAGCTACCTGTGCCCCGACACGGCCGACGACCCGCACTACATCGCCGGGGCCGCCGGTGCTCGTAGTTCGATGACCGTGCCCCTCAAGTTTCAAGACGAGGTGATCGGGACGCTCAACGTCGAGAGCCCGCGGGTGAACGGGTTCGGCCCCGACGACCTGCAGTTCACCGAGCTGTTCAGCCGCGAGGTGGCCGCGGCCCTGCACACCCTCGACCTGCTGAGCGCCCAGCAGGTGTGTACCGCCGGGCAGTCCATCGAGTCGGTGAACAAGGAGGTCGCGCTGCCGCTCGACGAGGTGCTGGCCGGGGCGAGCGTGCTGCTCGCGCGCCTGGCCGCCTCGGACCCCGAGTCCGCGGAGCGGCTGCGGGGCGTGCTGGCCGCCGCGCGACAGGTGAAGGGCTGCATCGCGCAGGTGGGCCGCGACATGACCGCCGCGCCGGCCCCCGGGAGCCAGCCCCTTCTCGGCAAGCGCGTGCTGGTGGTCGAGTCCGACGAGCGCGTGCGCCGGGCCGCGCACCTGATGCTCGGGCGCCTCGGGGCGACGGTCGAAACCGCCGCGACCGGGGCCGACGGGGTGGCGATGGCCGCGGCCGGGTTCGACGCCGTTTTCCAGGAGGTGAAGCCGCCGGACATGGGCGGGTACGACTGCTACACCCGCCTCCGGGCCGCGACCCCCGGCGCGACCGTGGCCCTCACCACGGGTTTCGGGTACGACGTGGCCCACTCCATCATCAAGGCCCGCGCCGACGGGATGCGGCACGTCCTGTTCAAACCGTTCCGCCAGGACCAGGTGGTGCGCGCCGTCCTCGAAGGCGACGACGCCCCGCGGGCACTCGTACCGGGGTGAGGCGCGCCCGGCACACTCACCACGTTCTCGGACCCCCACCTCGGCGCAGCGGTAGCGGTACTGATCGAACTCACCGCAGCACGGGTGAGCCCACCCTTCACTTCAAAAGCTGGCATGGGGGACTGCTGCCAGCGTCCGATTCCGAACGGAAGCCGATGGTAGGAAGAGGGTTACGGCAGACCGGTCTGCGTACCGACAGTAACCGCGCATGGCGTAAATTATTTCCCGGACACACGGGCGAGGGGGAGCGAGACGGTTAACGGTGCATACGCGTGTCTTTACGAGGGGAGGGCATCAAACCACCACATCGAGACAAACTGTTTCAGAGCAATAAGATACAGCCAATTCCGCATACCGGGCGAGCGCCGGACAACCGATCGTGCTCAGCTCGGTCTTCTCGCACCTGCTCGGTCTGCTCGGGTGACGTGCCGGCGGCTTGTCTCGATGGCTAAGAAAAGCGACCCGAGCGACCGGTGGACGGCCGACGGGCGACCGACCGTTTCTACAGAATAACCATTCGTTGGGAGAGCTTATGGCCAAGCACCATGCCCCCGGGTTCCTGAAGATCGTGGCCGACGCGAAAAGTCGGGTCGCCGAATGCACGGTCGCGGACGTGCGCGCGCGGCAAGCGGCGGGCGACACGTTTGTCCTGGTAGACGTTCGCGAGGAGAGCGAGTTCGCGGCCGGTCACATCCCCGGTGCGGTCCACCTCGGAAAGGGGGTCATCGAGCGCGACATCGAAGGAAAAATTCCCGACCCCGCGACGCCGCTGGTGCTGTACTGCGGCGGCGGGTTCCGCTCGGCTTTGGCGGCCGACGCGCTCCAGAAGATGGGCTACACGAAGGTAATCAGCATGGACGGCGGGTGGCGCGTTTGGACCGAGCAGGGGCTGCCCACCGAGAAGTAGGAGGTGTAGCGTGCCCGCCGCGCCGCGGGTGACGGCCCGGCCGGCGCGGCGGGAGAGCGGCGGGCGTGGCTGTTTTCTGCCAAGGTGCCTCTCCGTGCGGGCCGCCGCTCAACCTCGCGGGTATTGAGCCGGACCGGCATCCGGCCCGTCGCCCTCGAAGGGGCCGGATGCCGGTCCTACTTCAGGCTCACGCACACCAGCTGCTTGCCGTCGCGGGCGTACAACAGCCCGTTCGCCAGCGCGGGCGAGGGGCGCGTCGGCTTCGTCAGCAGCGCCGCGCGGGCGCGCTCCTTGTAGCCGTCGGGCGACGCGTCGAAGCGCACCACCTCACCGGTTTCGTTAAGGGCCAGTAGCCCGCCGTCCACCGCTAGCACCGACGCGACGCCGAACTTCGCTTCACTCCACTTCACCGCGCCGGTCTTCCACTCCACGCACCGCAGTTGCGCGGCGCCCACGTCGGAGCGGCCGTGCGTGCCGTACAGGTGGTCGCCCACGCGAACCGGCGTGTTGTACTGGCTCGACAGCGACTTGTCGTTCGACCACGCCTCTTCCGCCGAGCCGCCCTTGAGCTTCACGAGCGCGCCGCCGGTCGAGTACGACACGGTCAGAAAGACCTCGTCCTTCCACACGAGCGGCGTCGCGCCCTGCACGCTGTTGTTGTCGCGCGGCCGCCACGGGAAGTCGTAGAGCGACTTCCCGTCCTCCCGCGCGAGTACGCGCAGGCCGGCGCGGGTGAGGAACACCGCGGCCGGCCGGCCGTCGACGTCCGCGGCCACGGGCGAGGAGTAGCTCGCCGCGTCGTCGGTCGCCTTCCACAGCTCCTTGCCGGTGCCCGCGTCGAAGCACACGACGCCGGCGCCCCGCGCCCCGACGTTCACGAGCACCCGCTTGCCCGCGACGAGGGGCGAGCACGCGACCCCGAAGAACCCCTTCGGCGGTTTGTAGTCGGCCATCAGGTTGCGGGCCCAGAGCCTCTTGCCGGTCGCGAGTTCGAGCGCGGTCAGATCGCCGTCGGCGCCGAGGGCCAGCACCGTGCCGTCGGCAACCGTCGGGGTCGCACGCGGGCCGTTATCGAAGTTGAAGTCGTCGCGGTACTTTGTGGGGTACGCGTGCCTCCACCGCTCCTTGCCGGTGAGCGCGTTCAGGCACAGCACGATTTCGTCGTCGCCGACGCGGTGGAACAGGACGACGCTCTCGCCGCTCACCACGGGACTGGCCCACCCGGTGCCGGCGTCCGCCTTCCACACGACGGGCGGGCCGCCCTTGGGCCAGTCCCAGTTCAGTTTGGTTTCGGCCGAGTGCCCGTCGCGCGCCGGGCCGTGCAGTTGCGGCCAGTCGCCAGCGCGAAGTGCGGGCGCGAGTGCGAGCAACGACAGGAGCGAGAGGCGCGTCATGCGAAGCCTCACCTGAAGCGGCGGCGCGGGTCTGCCCGAACCGGGGCCGGACCGCGCGGGCCGCGC
>JBJSXS010000756.1:0-7810 GCA_046086545.1 Gemmata sp. | reverse complement strand
CCGCGTCGATGCGCTCGAGCTTGACGCGCCCGAACCTCGCAACCGTCTCCGCAATGTCCGTGGGGATGTTCTGCGGGACCGGGAACTTGGTGTACTTCTGGAGGACCGCGACCACTTCCTGCGCGCTGAACCCGGCGGCGGCGGCGTTCCACAGCGACAGGTTCGAGATGCGGTACGTGTGGATGTGTTCGGGGCTCTTCTCGAGCTCCGCGAACGGCGCGATGGCGTCGCGCGCCTCCGTGTACTTCGGGTTGTCCACCTCGACCAGCACGGACCGGTCCGACTGCACGATGAACGGGTTGGCCGGGTCGAACGTCGGGGGCGCGCCCGCCGCGGGCGCGCTTAAAGTGTTGGCCTTGGCGATCTTCGGCGGCATGGTCACCGTCGGGTTGTGGTGCCCCCGAACTCCGTCGGAAGCGAACATCTCATAGTAACGGCGCCGGCGATTGAACGACAAGGCGAAGTGCCGCGCGGGGCCGAATTATCCCCCTCCGACCTCGCGCCAGCGGCTACGCACCTGTTCCGGCGAAGCGGTGCCGGTCGCGCCGATCTGCTGAATCGTGATCGACGCGACGAGGTTCCCGAACGCCGCGGCTTGCCCGTGGGTGGCCCCGCTCACCATCGCGCACGCGATCCCCGCGGAGCAACTGTCCCCGGCCCCGCAGATGTCGATGGGGCCGCTAACGGGGTACGCGTGTACGCGTTCCACACTCGTTGCGGGAGCGGCATGGTGGACGGAAATCCCATTCTCACCGTCGGTTACGAATGCCGTGCGCGCCTTCGCGAACGGACCGTCGAGCAGGTTCGCCAACCCGGTTTGCCACTGACCGGCGACACGAAGTACCGCGTCTAACTCACTCTGATTCGGCTTGATGCAGACGTTGCGGAATGAGCCGATGCGTTCCCGGCTGTCGGCCAGCACGAACTTCGTGGGGCTGTTCGCGGCGAGTTCGGCCAGTCGGTCGCGTACGCGGGCGGTCACCACGCCGCAGTCCTCTTCGCTCACCTGATCGAGAATGAGCAGCGCATCCAGTTGCGGCCACGCCACTTCGAGCAGTTCGATGAGGTGTTGCTGGATGTTCTCCGACGTGGGGGTGCGGTTCTTGATGTCGAGCCGGTTCAACTCGGCCGTTCCCAGCATCGGCTTCGTGTAGGTCGGCGTGCGGCGACTCCCGGTCACGAAGATGCCGCCTTGCTCGACCGCAGGTAAGGTGCGAAGCGCCTGGCGAAGTTCGTACCCTTCGCCGTCATCGCCGATGCACGAAATGGGCTGTATGCGGCCGACACCGAGCGCCGCGAGGTTGTTGATGACGGTGCCCGCGGCGCCCGGGTAGCTCCGCACCTTCGTCACCTGGTGGGCGGTGAGGCCGGTTTCGACCGAAGGTTCGTTGAGTGCCGGGTCGATGTCCAGGTAGCGGTCCAGGAAGAGGTCGCCGAGGACGCCGACCGTTTTCTGGGGGATCGTCGCGAGGACACGTTCGATGAGGTCTGGCGTGAGCATGTGAAATCCGGGCGCGGTGAGCAATTTTTGCTTGTGCTCACGTCCTATTCTGATTATCTGCGGCGGACGCTAAATGTACCCGTTCCGTTCGCGAATGATCCCGGGTAGACCGATTGCGCTTGCCCGCAGCGCGATCGCGACCCTACAATTAGCAGTTGGTACCACGTTTGCGAAAGGGCTCATGCTCCGACTCGGTGCCATCATCCGGACCCTGATGCTGGCCGCGTGCGTGGTGCCGTTCACCAGCACGCAGCAGGCCGCCGGGGCCCTCTCGCCGTACGTGCCTTCCGTCCCGGTCTCGACCGGCGACGCGCCGACTGCCCCGGCCGACGAAGAAGACGACGAGCGCGAGACCGAGGACGGCAAGGAGGGCGACCCCTCGGCCCCACGCCACCGTCTGCCCGTTCGCGAGCGGGCCGCACCGCTCCCGCTCTCACCCGCGTTCGCCACGCACGGCGAACCGGGCCGCCACTCCGCCCACGCCCGCCCCACGCCGCCTGACCCCGCCGACCCGTTCCGCAACGGCCTCGGCACGCCCTATCGCTGCTAATCCCCGGCCCGCCCCCTCGCGCTTCGAGCGCCCCAAGATCATCACCCCGCGTTCGGTCGCGTGCGCCGCTGTGCGTCCGCGCGGCCGCGTTACACCGCGTTCATCGCATCGCTCGTGGAGACGACCCACAATGGAAAAGCTCATCAGCGGCATTCACCGCTTTCAGGCCGACGTGTTCGCGCCCAACTGCGCGTTCTTCCGCAAACTGGCCGACGGGCAGAGCCCGCAGGCGCTGTTCATCACCTGCTCCGACTCGCGCATGGTGCCGGACCTGATCTGCCAGACGGACCCGGGCGACCTGTTCGTGCTGCGGAACGCGGGCAACATCGTGCCGCCGTACACGCCCGGCGCGCCGAGCGGCGAGGCGGCCACCATCGAGTACGCGCTCCGCGGGCTGGGGGTGCGCAACATCGTGGTGTGCGGGCACACGCGGTGCGGGGCGATGCAGGCGGTGGCCGACCCGCAGGCGACCGCGAACATGCCGCGCGTGCGGAGCTGGCTCGACCACGCGCAGGCCAGCGCGGAGATCGTGTGCAGTTGCTACGGGCACCTGACCGGCGAGGCCCGCGCGAAGGTGCTCGTTCAGGAGAACGTGCTGACCCAGCTCGAGCACCTGCGGACGCACCCGGCGGTGGCCGCGGCACTGGCGGCCGGCGAACTGAAGCTGCACGCGTGGGTGTACAAGATGGAGACCGGCGAGGTGTTCGCCTACGACCCGGGGAGCGGCCAGTTCGGGCCCCTGGAGGGCGGTGCCGGCGCGACCGCGGTCCACCCGCGCCGGACCGTGGTCGGGGCGGTGTGAGGCCGCCGCCGCTTTCTGCCCGTCCCCCTCCCCAGGCGGGAGAGGGAAATTCACAGACCCGCCTAACATCCCGGTACGCTCGTGGCCTCACCCCTTCCCCCGCCCCGCACGGGCGCGCTCGCCGCCGACGCGCTCGCGTCGCTCGTCGTGTTCATGGTGGCGCTGCCGCTGTGCATCGGGATCGCGCAGGCGTGCGGAGTCCCGCCGGAGGCCGGCATCGTCACCGGCATCGTCGGCGGTGTCGTCGTCGGGCTCCTCGCGGGCAGCCCGCTGCAGGTGTCCGGTCCCGCGGCCGGGCTGATCGTCCTGGTCATCACCTTCCTGGACGACGCGAAGGCCCACGCGCCGGACGCGCCCCCGGTCGTGCTGCTCGGGCTGGCCGTCGTCATCGCCGGACTGATTCAGATCGGCGCGGGGCTGTTGCGCCTGGGGCAGTGGTTCCGCGCCGTGTCGCCGGCGGTGGTCGAAGGGATGCTCGCCGGTATCGGAACCACCATCGTCGCCAAGCAGTTCCACGAGATGGTGGACGACACCGCGCCGAAGCGCGTGGTCGAGGGGCTGCTCACGATCCCCGACGCGATCTGGAAGGCGTTTAGCCCGCCCCCGGGCGCCAGCGCGAACCACACCGAGGCCGCGGCCATCGGGCTGCTTGCCGTCCTCGTACTCGCGCTCTGGAAGTCGGTCGCGCCCCGGCACCTGAAGCCGGTCCCGGCGGCGGTGGTCGCGGTGCTGGCCGCGGTGCTGGTCAACGAGTTCGGGCGCCCGGTGTTCGAGGCGCTCGGGGCGCGCATCGGCCCGGCGGTGGACAGCCACGGCGGCATCGGCGTCGAGCGGGTTCAGATTTCGGCCAGCCTCGCGGACGCGGTGCGGCCCATCGGCTGGCCCGGGTTCGAGCTGCTGGCGCTCGGCGTGGTGTGGACGGGCGCGGTCACGTTCGCGCTGATCGCCAGCGCCGAGACGCTGCTGTGCGCGGTCGCGGTGGACGGCAAGCACACCGGGCCGCGCACCAACTTCGACCGCGAACTGGTGGCACAGGGGATCGGGAACAGCATCTGCGGCGCGCTCGGCGCGCTGCCCATGACCGGGGTGATCGTGCGCAGCGCCGCGAACGTCGAAGCCGGGGCACGAACCCGCCGCTCGGCGGTCCTGCACGGCCTCTGGCTGCTCCTGTTCGTGTCGCTGCTGCCGGGGCTGCTGTCCCGCATCCCCGCGGCGGCGCTGGCCGCGGTGCTGGTGTACACCGGGTGGAAGCTGCTCAACCTGCCGGGGCTGTGGGCGCTCTGGACGGAGAGCAAGAGCGAGGCGCTCATCTTCCTGGCGACCGCGGGCACGGTGGTCGGGGTCGACCTGCTCGCCGGGGTCGCCCTCGGCGTCGCGCTGTCCGCGGCCAAGCTGCTCGTCCGCTTCTCGCACCTCCGGGTCGAGCGCGCCGACGATCCCGACCACCAACGGGTTCACCTACGCCTCGTAGGCGCGGCAACGTTCCTGCGTCTGCCGGTGCTGGCGCGGGCGCTGGAGGCCGTCCCGCGCGGCTTGGAGCTGCACGTCCACCTCGACGCGCTGCAGTTCGTGGACCACGCGATCCTGCACCTGCTCGTCGCGTTCCAGAAGCAGTACGAGGCGACCGGCGGGAAGCTGTTTGTGGACCGGGGCCAGTTGCACGCCCGGTTGAACGGCGACCCGCCGGCTCCGACGCCGGGAACGTGAGCGCCGGTCCGGCGGCGCCTGTGCGGTCCGGCGAATCCCGGCGCGCCGCCGGGACGTTCTAGTCGCGCAGGCGTGCCGGTTTGATCATTTTTGCTTGTCGCGGCTTTACTTCACGCGCATATTGGGTAATTGTCGTCTTTACTTCCCGTTGTGCATCCCTGATCTCTTAAGAGATCCGCTAATGTCATCGCCCGTTCGGCGTCAGCATGCGTTCACGCTGATCGAGTTGTTGGTCGTCATCGCAATCATCGCGATCCTGATCGGGCTACTGTTGCCCGCCGTCCAGAAGGTGCGCGAGGCCGCCGCGCGCATTCGGTGCGTTGGTAACCTGAAGCAGATGTCGCTGGCCCTGCACGGGTGCAACGACGCGAATGGGTAGATCCCGCAGTTCGGCTGGCCATGGCCCAAGAACAGCACCACGCTGACCCAATCGTCCACGTTCTGGTCGCTCTTGCCGTACATCGAACAGGGCCCGATGTACAACCGCCTCGCGGGGTTGTCCACGTCCAGCGCGTACTACAACGGGTCGGGCAACCCGGTGCCGGTGAATACATACATCTGCCCCTCAGACCCAACCAACCAGGCGGGCATCGGCGCGGGCTGGAACCTGAACAACTACAATGTGAACGGGATGGTGTTCAGCAACGGCCAGTATCCGGAACTGGGCCGGTCGTTCAGCGACGGCACCTCGAACACGGTCGCGTTCGTGGAGCACATCGCCCTGTGCCGCAACCCGGCCGGCGGGATTACCACCACCGATGGGCGCAGCGTTTGGCCGGCCATCAACCTGACCACCGGCGACTCGATCGTGTACTGGCCCGGCATCAGCACCACGCCCAACCCGCCGGGCAAGAACCCGTTCAACGGCATGGCCGCGTACCAGTACTCGACGGCCATGATCGCCGACCCCGCGAACGGGAACCTGCAGAGCTTCAAGGTCCCGCAGGCCAACCCGACGCTCGGTACCAGCGGCACCTGCGACCCGCTCACCGCCAACTCGATGCACAGCGGCACGGTGCAGGTGGGCTTGGCCGACGGTAGCGTCCGCGGGGTGAACCCGTCGATCACGCTCAAGACTTGGAACGCGGCGCTCACGCCGGCCGGCGGCGAAACCCTGGGTATCAACTGGTAAACCAACTCACACGGATGCTGTGCCATGTTGCGCGTTCTGATGGGTGCGGCGGCGCTCGGCGCGGCAGCGCTGCTCGCCGGGTGCGGCGGGCCCAAGGGGCCGGCCCCGGCCACCGTCAGCGGTCAGGTGAAACTGAACGGTGTCGCGATCGAAAAGGGAATCATCATGTTCGCCCCGGCCGACGGGGTCGGCGCGCCGGCCACCGCCGAAATCACCAAGGGGCGGTACACGGTCGCGACCACCGCCGGCAAGAAGGCGGTGCAGGTGTCGGTGCCGGTCGTCACCGGGCGTCAGCCCGAGTCGGCGGCCCCGGGCGCCCCGATGATCGAGCTTACCGCCGAGAGCGTACCCGAGAAGTACAACGCGAAGTCCGAACTAACGCTCGACGTGATCGCCGGCGGCAACACCAAGGACTGGGACTTGGAAGTCATGAAGAAGTAGCCATTCGAGCGCATCGTGCCCGACAATGAAGGGCAGACGGGGAGTGGCTCCTGTCTGCCCTTCGTAATTTGTACCCCCCCCCGGCGGGGTTACCTCTTCTTGTCGGCGGCCAGGAGCGCCGCGATCTCGCTGTGCAGGTCGTCGAGGTGGGCCACCGTCACCGGGTCCTTGGCCCTCTTCTTCGCGGCTTCGAGGTCGCTCGCGAGCTTCACGAGCGCCTGGCGGCCGACGGCGCGGAGTTCGCTCGCGGGGCGCGGCCCGGCGCCCCCGATCGGCCCGGGGCCGACCGGTGCGGCCGGGGCCGCGGGGGGCTGGAACTCGGCCTTCAGGAGGTCGAGGTACGCGCGCTGGAGTTGCCGCCGCAGCGGGTCGATCTTCGGCGCGTCGCCCTTCAGTTCGGCGAACAGCCCGTCCTGCACGTCGGCGACCAGCTCGACCGCGGTGTACGCCTTGTCCGGCGCGAGCAGTTCGGCGTCCGCGAGCCGCGCCAGCCGGACCGGGCTGAGCAGCCCGCGGAGCAGGTTCCGCTGCTGGCCCGAGATGTCGGCGGCGGCCCCGTTGTACTTGAACTGGTTGATCAGCCCCGGGGTCAAGAGCTTGGCGGGCGTCGTGAAGGCGTTGTCCAGCAGGAACTTCACCGCCTCCTTCTGCCGGTCCTTCGGGACGCGGACGAACGCCTCGCCGCCGCGCCCGCCGAGGGTGCGGTTCTCGACCACCCCGCCCACCTGCTTGGCGACCGCGTTGAACCACCGGGCGCGGGCGCCGAGCACCTCGCCGTACACCTCCTCGAGCAGCCCGAAGTCCTCGCCCTTCTCGGTCGTGGCCGCGAGCAGCAGGTCCACGACGCGGTCCGTGTTCTTGAGCCCCAGCGCGGTGGCCTGAACCACGTCGCTGCCGACGTTCTCGGTCAGCACCGTCGGGTCGACGAGCGACGGGCCGTCCTCGCCGCCGAACCGCAGGAACGGGTTCGTCAGCTGCTTGGCCGCCCACTCGTCGAGCGTCTTCCGCTCCTCGTCGGGGGTCTTCGCGCCGGGGACCGGCTTGTAGCCCCACTCGATGGCGAAGTCGTCGTAGGGCGCGATCTTGGGCAGCAGGTGCTTCGGGTCGACCTTGTCCTCCGGCTGCGCGACGTAGTTGCAGCGGCCGTAGGACATGATGGAGGCGACGCTGCCGTGCTGCTCGCAGAACTTCGGGTCGCGGAGCTGGCCGACGGAGAACGCCTGGCTCGCGCGGTGGTTGTGCCGCAGGCCGATGGTGTGCCCCACCTCGTGCGCGCACACGTAGCGGATCATCGCGCCGGTGGCCTCGTCCGGCAGCGGGAACTTCCGCGCCTTCGGGTCCTGCGCGGCGCACTGCACGAAGTACCACTGCTGGCACGTCTTGACGATGTCGTGCCAGAAGATGATGTGCGCCGAGATCACCTCGCCGGACCGCGGGTCGTGGACGTGCGGGCCCATCGCGTTCTGCACCGGCTCGGCCACCCACCGGATCACCGAGTACCGGGCGTCCTCCGGGTCGAAGTTCGGGTCCTCGGCGCGGGTCGGCACGTCCTTACACACGATCGCGTTCTTGAACCCGGCCTTCTCGAAGGCCGGCTGCCAGGCCTCGACGCCCTTCTTGACCCAGGGGCGCCACTTGGCCAGGATCTCGCGGCCGATGTAGAAGACGATCGGCTGC
>JBJSXS010000755.1:0-8256 GCA_046086545.1 Gemmata sp. | reverse complement strand
GTCGGCGTAGGCCTCGTCGAGGACGAGCGGCGCCGGCGCGAGGTGTTGCGCGAGCCGACTCACCATCCACGGGTCTAGGGCCGTGCCCGATGGCGAGTTCGGGTTCGGCACAAAGGTGAGGTCCGCTTCAGGCCACGGGTGTGGGATTCTCCACGGGTCGCAGAACCGCACCGCCTCGAACCGAGCCCCCTGAATCTCCGCAAGGCTCTTGTAGAGGATGTAGCTCGGCGTAGGGGACGCGATCAGCCCGCCTTCGGGCACGAACGCACGCGTCAGGATCGTGAGGATGTCGTCCGAGCCGTTGCCGATCAGGATGCCGTCGGGGTCGACGTTCAGCACCTGCCCAGCGGTCTTGCGGAAGGTGTCGCCGAGCGGTTGCGGGTACTTCCGTAGCGCGTTCGGCGTCAGCGAGGAGCGGACGGCGTCGAACACCCGCGGCGACGGCGGGTACGGGTTCTCGTTGGTGTTGAGCTTGATAATGTCGGGGTCGTTGAACTGTTCGCCCGGCACGTAGCCCGCCATCGCGCGGATGTTGGGGCGCACCCCCAAAAGGGCTCGCCTTTGGCTCGCGGCTGACGGTCCCTGTTCTGCTTCACTCACGCCTGCACTCGCACCCGGACTATTTCTTCGGCGCCGCCGCTGAGGCCGCGGCAGCGGCGACCTTCTCGGGCTTGGGCTTGGGGCGTGCCGCCGGGCCGTTGTCGTTGGCGCGCAACTCGACGCTGGCCGCGTGCCCGGTCAAGCCTTCCTTGTTCGCCATAAAAATCACGTCGCCGGCAATTTCTTTGAGCCCGTTGCGCGTGAACCGTAGGATGCTGGTCCGCTTGCGGAAGTCATTGGTCGTCAGCCCGCTGGCGAACCGCGCGGTGCCGCCGGTCGGCAGCACATGGCTCGGCCCGGCGGCGTAGTCCCCGACCGCGACCGGGGTGAACGGCCCGAGGAACACCGCCCCGGCGCTGTCGATGTCCTCGAGAACCGCGTCCGGGTCTTGCGTCTGGATGTGCAGGTGTTCCGGCGCCAACGCGTTCGTGCACTCGATGGCGGCTTCCTTGTTCGGCGCCAGCACCAGCGCGCCGAACCGCTCGAGGCAGTCGCGAGCCTGGTCGGCCCGGGAGAGCTTCGCGAGCCGCTTCTGGAGCGCCTCTACGATCTCGTCCATGAGGGGCGGGTGCCAGGTCACGAGGATCGCCACGCCCGGGTTGTGCTCCGCTTGGGCGATCAGGTCGAGCGCAACGTAGTCCGGGTGCGCGGAGTGGTCCGCGAGAACCACGATCTCGCTCGGGCCCGCGATGCAGTCGATGGCCACCTGGCCGAAGACGTGCTTTTTGGCGAGGGCGACGTACTGGTTGCCGGGGCCGACGATCATATCGACCGGCTTGAGGCCGTCGAGGCCGTAGGCCATTGCCGCGATGGCCTGCGCTCCGCCGATGCGGAACACCTCGGTGATGCCGAGTTCGTGACACGTCGCGAGCATCTCGCGGTTGTACGCCCCGGTGGCGGTAGGCGGCATACAGACGACAATCTGCTCGACCCCGGCTACCTGTGCCGGGCAGACGGTCATCAGCAGAGTTGACGGGTAGGCCGCGGCCCCGCCCGGGCAGTACACCCCGACCCGCTTAAGAGGCCGGTAGCGGACCTGAAGTTCGTGCTTGCCGGAGACGGGCATCACCGCGTCGCGCTGGAGCAGCCCCGACTGGAACTGCATGACGTTGTAGCGCACCTGGCGGATCACTTCGAGGAATTCCGCCCCTACTTCGGCATGCGCGGCGACGAGTTCTGCAGGCTTGACGCGGACCTGATCCGGCTTGAGTTTCACACCGTCGAACTGCTCGGTGTACTGCAGCGCCGCGGTGAGACCCTTGTCGCGAACGTCATTGCAGATGCGTTCCACGGCCCGGGAGGGCGCGAGCGCCTCGCCGAAGACCGCCTGCGTTTTTTTCTTGCTGGCGGCCGAGACGACCTCGGCGTCGGTGCGGAACTGGTCGCGAAGTTTAACGATTTGGGCCGCGGCGTTGCTGGCTGTCAGATCAATCCGCCGCAGCTTTAGAGCGGGCATCAGTTTACCTCACGGAGTAACGCCGTGTAGGGGCGCGACCCGTCGGTGGGGAACTTGGCGACATCGCCCGAATCGGCGCCAACGCCTCGCGGACGATCTTCACATTAGTTATACGGTCATCACCGGAACGGAGCAAGGAACGCAGCGAACGGCCAGCCCGAGTGTGCGCGCAAACACTGCTGAAAATTCTGGTTGTGACGAATGTCCGAAGTGGACCGGCGGTCCGAATTCATTCTGGCGCGCGTCAAGTTTTATTCGGTGACGCGTGACGGAGGATGAGACTCATGGGGTGACATCCACCGCGAAGAAGCAGTCGCAGCCTTCCGAACCGCTGGCGTCGCGGGTACGCACCTCGATCACGTGACGCCCGGGCTTCGCGTCCGTAGCCACAACCAGAGCAGACAGAGTGAGTTCCTTCCGCGCGCCCGGCGGGAGGGTGAGTGTTTCGGTCGCGTCGGTCACGACCCCGCGACCGGCGAGCGTGACGGTCACCGCTTGCGACTTGTCGGACGTGTTATGAACGCGGATCACGCCCGCGAGCCGCGCGCCCGGCTTCGCGGTCTGGAGGTGCGGTTCGAACTCGACGCGGTGGGGGTTCCAGTCCCACCGGTGGCTGCCGCTCACGCACACCGCGTCGGCCGCCTTGCCAGCGGCTTCGCCCCATTTCACACGACGGCGGTAGTCCTCGGCGCTGAACGCGTACGGACCGCCGTGTTCTGCTAGAACGCGCTCGGGTGCGAGGTCGAGAACCTTCTTCGCGCTGGTCCCGTACACCGCGGGAAAACTGCGGTTCAGCCCCATCCACCCGCCGGTGCCGCTGAATTGGTCCTGGTGGAAGAAGTTGTCCGCGGTGAACAGGCACCGCTTGCCGTCGATCGTCGTTTCAATCGCGCTCGTGAAGAACGTCTGGCCCGGCAGGTGGTGGAACTTCAGCGTGTATCCGCCCCAGGTCCCGGTTTCGCCGTCCTTCAGTTCCTTGGTGAACTGGATCGGTCGCGGATCGAGGAACGGCGCGCGGTACCGGGTCGGGTCCTTGAGAGGCGCGGCCACGGTGTCGAGCGACCACACCTCCGCTTTATCCCCGCCCTTCAAAACGTGGATGCCGTCGAAGTGGTCGTAGTGCGCGTGGCTGAACGCCACGAGTTCGACCGGCCCGAGTTTCTCGTCCGTGCGGAGCTTCTCGACCTGATCCGCGGAACGCTGTCCCCAGGGGTCCAGCACGAAAACGCCGTCGCCGGTCTTGGACTGAAGGACGTAAGTGTTGCCGGTGATCCAGAGCCTGTCCGCGACCTTCGACCACGGCTTGTCGCCGGCACTCGCGATCTGCTCCCTGGGCACAAGGAAGTCGTACCTCGGTTCGTCCTTGAGGCGCTGCTTGGTGTACCGCTCGTAGCTCTTCATGAACGCGGCTTCGTCCACGGCGTCCGCGGTGTCGGTCAGCACCTTCGCGCACTCCTCTCGCACCGCGGGGCCGTGAGCGGGTAAGAGGTGGGTCGGGTTCAGCCTCGCGAGCGCGCGGAGCGTTTCGGCTGTGGGCTTCAACCCGACCTCGGTCCAGTGGTCCCAGTCCGTGGTGTACGGCGTCCACAGCTTGCCGCGTGAGTGGAGCGCGTCGCCACAAAAGAGGTAGCGCGGCCCTTTCGCGTCGGCGGCCGGTTCGACGAGGTACGCGAAGTGGTCGCGCGAGTGCCCGGGTGCGGCTACGGGGGTCACGCTCCACGGCCCGAACGTGAAGCTCTTGCCGTCGGTCAGCGTACATTCAACGCCCTCGACACCGGCCGGCAGCACGAAGTACGCGGTGCGCGAGTTCCGCAGCGGGACCGACTCCTTCCAGAACTTCGCGACACCCTCGGGCAGCAGGTAATCGCCAGACTCTTTCGGCGCGCGGACGGGAACCTTTTTCGCGCGGTATGCCTCCGCACACCGCGCGGTGTCGCGGTGGTGGTGCGTGAGCAGGACCGCTTCGACGCGTTTCGCGCCCAGTTCGGCGACAACGTCCGGCGGGACCGTGGCGTCGATCAGCAGCGCGCCGTCGCCGGAAACGAGTGCGTACGTGTAAGGGTTCTCATTTGTGCGGTAAACACCGGTGCCGAGTTTCGTCCAGTGTTTCAACTCGTCGCTTGTCTGCGCGCGGGTGAACCACGCGAGCAGCGCGAGCGTAACCGAGCAGGAGAGTCCCAGAACCGCGCGCCCGAGCATGGTGTCGACCCAGGTGAGGGGAAGCAGACATCTTCTCTCGCGTGAGAGGGCGCGTCAACCGGGGACAGCTCTTGGTAACGAATTGTAAAAAGCGCATAAAGCCGACCTAATGGGTTGCGTCGCGGCGCGCTTAAGGGTCTACTGGGTGTGACCTCTCTGGTTCGCATCGCCCGCTAGTAACACGGACAGTCGCTCGCATCTCAAGCCGCGGAGGCGGTACATGACCGTGGCAGCAGACTCTTTCGAGACCGAGCCGCGCAACTGGCGGGCCCGTCTGGCCGTCAGCGTCGAGGTCATGCGCGAGTTGAGCCGGTCCGCGGACCCGCAGGAGATGTACGCCGTGTTCGCGCGGCGCATCACCCAACTGTTCCCGGTGAGCCGGCACCTCACGATCTCGCGCCGCGGGCTGCGGCACCCCGAGTTCCGCGTCGCGCGGTTCAGCCAGTGGGCGAACCCGGTGAACCCCTGGAAGGAACAGCACCGGCTGCCCGTTCACCGCGGCGGCCTGCTGGCCGAGTTGCTCTACGGCGACCAGCCGCGCGTCATCGACGGGCTGGCCCTCGCCCCCGACGATCCGGCCAACGAGTACCTCGCCGGGCAGCGCTCGCTGCTGGCGATCCCTCACTTCGATAGCGGGGGCACGCAGACGATGGTGGTGGTCGCGCGTGACGACACCGGAGTGTTCCCCCGCGAGCGCGTCGCCGACCTCGTGCTGCTCACCAACCTGTTCGCCCGGGCGACGCAGACGGCCGTGCTCTCGTCGGCGGTGAAAGAGGCGTTCGACGGCCTCGACTACGAACTGAAGTCCATCGCGGAGATTCAGAAGTCGCTCTTGCCCGCCGAGCAGCCGCGTGCGGCCGGGCTGGACGTCGCGGTGCACTACCAGACCGCGGCCCGTGCCGGGGGTGACTACTACGACTTCTTCCCGCTGCCCAACGACCGGCTCGGCGTCCTCATTGCGGACGCGAGCGGGCACGGCGCCCCGGCCGCGGTGCTAATGGCGGTGGCACACAGCATCGCCCACACGCGGCCCGAGCCGCCGCTGCGGCCGGGCGAGTTCCTCACCTATATGAACGCGCACCTGACGCGGCGGTACACGCGGCCGACGGGGAGTTTCATGACCGCGTTCTACGCGGTGTTCGACCCGATCAACGCGACCCTGAGCTATGCAAGCGCTGGTCACAACCCGCCGCGCCTGCTCCGCTGCGCCGACGGGTTCAAGATGGCGCTCAACCGCGCGCAGAAGCTCCCACTGGGCATCAAGTCGGACGAGACGTACCTGGAGCAGACGCTCCCGCTGCTGCCCGGCGACCAGGTCGTCTTCTTCACCGACGGGCTCATCGAAGCGGCCAACGTGGACGGCGACATGTTCGGCACCGACCGCCTCGACGATGAGCTAGAGGTGTGCGTGCCGAGCGCGAACGCGCTTCTGCGGGCGATCCTCGCGTCGCACGCGCTGTTCACAGCCGGAACCGTTTCAGCCGACGACCGCACGCTTGTGGTGGTAAAGCGGACGTGACCGAAACCGCTCGGGGCGTCCCGTGTTGTGTACTGGTGCGGCAGAACCGAGACCAAGTTCGTGGCGTTCGTCGCCCCTCTTCCGAACGAACCGGCCAGGTCGTTCGCCGACTCGCTCGACGAGCGCAGTGACCCGGGGGGCGTTCTGTTGCGTCGCCGCTGACGCCGGTGGCAGAAGGGCCGGGGGGGGCGGCGCCAGCTGCCGAGGAACGCGGGCGGGCGTCCAGCGGCGCCACCCGGCGAGCGGTAGCCAAGAGCGTGTTCCACTCGCTGAGATTACTCTCAGGCACAAATTGGACGCGCCCGCGCCCGTTGACTCCACGTTCCGTAAACACATCCGGCGCAAATTGACGATCGAGCCCACGGAACCCGCCGTGCCCGGCGAGGGGCGCCGGTAATCGCTCGCCTTCCATTCGCGCGCCGCTTACAATTCGCATATCGGCACCTTCCTCCCACCGGAACTCTCACGATGCGTAAACTAACAGTCCTGCTGACCGCCGCACTGCTCGCGCTCTGCACCCTCGCACCGGCGCACGCCTGGGGGCAAGAGAAGGGCAAGAACAAGCGCCTGCTGCTGGTAACGCACAGCACCGGGTTCGTACACGGCTCGGTCATCATCGCGGAAGAGACGCTCAAGGAGGTGGGGCCGAAGAACGGGTTCGACGTAACTTGCTGGCGGTTCACCGGGGACCCGGGCGCGAAGGACAAGTCCGGCAAGACCGCGCTGGAGGCGTACAGCGACAAGTTCCGCGGCCCGACGAAGCAGCCGGTGGGCAAGGAGCACTGCGGGCGGATCAACAAGGACACGCTAAAGAACTTCGACGCGGTGCTGTTCTTCACCACCGGCAACCCGCTGACGAAGGACGAACTCGCGGACCTGCGCGAGTGGGTCAAGAACGGCGGCGCCCTGTGTGGCACGCACTGCGCCACCGACACGCAGTACACCGACACCGTGTACGGCGACCTGATCGGTGCGTACTTCAAGACGCACCCGGCGGGCCTCCAGGACATCAAAATCAAGGTCGAAGACCCGAAGCACCCGGCCGCGACCGGGTTCACCGACGGGATGCCGTACAAGGACGAGATGTACATCTTCCGGGACGCCCCGTACTCGCGCGAGCGGCTGCACATCATCCTCAGCGTTGGCGAGTGGACCAACACCAAGCTCAACGACAACCAGGCGCGCAAGGACGGCGACTACGCGATCTCGTGGTGCCGCGAGGAGGGGAAGGGCAGGGTCTTCTACACCTCGTTCGGTCACGACCCGAAGGTCTGGAAGGACGAGAAATTCCAGCAGCACCTGTTCGGCGGCCTGAAGTACGCGACCGGAGAACTGAAGGGCGACGCGACCCCGTCGGGCCCCAAGAAGTGACCGGTCCCAGTCGTCAGCGTTCGGTTCTCAGGATGACAGGGGTCGCGATGCGGCGACACGACGTGTACCAGCTGAGAACTGACCACGACCGCTGACCACCCCTTTATGAACTTCCTGGCTCACCTGCATTTGGCCGACGGCGACCCTGGCGACATGGCTGGGGGCGTCGCGGCCGATTTCGTTCGTAACCCCGAGTTGCCGTCCCTCGCGCCCGACGTGTTACGCGGGGTCATGCTGCACCGGCACATCGACGGGTTCACCGACCGGCACCCCGTGACGCTGCGGAGCATCAGCCGGGTGGCTCGCGAGATGGGCTGGTTCGGCGGCATCGTCATCGACATCTACTACGACCACATACTCGCGCGCGAGTGGGCCCGCTACAGCGCGGAGCCACTGGCGGCGTTCGCGACGCGCAGCTACCGCGTCCTGGAAGACCACCTGCCCATGTTGCCGGAGGACGCGCGGGATTTCATGCGCAAGTTCGTGGACGAGGACCGGCTCAACCGGTACGCCACGCGAGACGGGATCGAGGACACGCTCGCGCGCGTGTCGCGCGTGATTGCCAGGCGCATCCCGAACCGGGCGATGGACCTTGCCACCGCGATGCCCGTTCTGACCGCGCGCGACGCCGACATCGCGGCCGATTTCCACGCGTTCTACCCAGAGCTGATCGCGTTCGCGCAAGAAAAGAAGGCGCGGCCGTCACCCCGGGGCTGACCGCGCCTTCCACTCGCCTGACGGGCACGGACGGGGCGTCGGTCAGCGGCGCCGGCGGACGGTGCGCCGCGGCTTAGCCCCGCTCCCGATCCAGTTGTAAATGAGCAGCAACTCTTTTTCGTTCGGCCCCTGCTTGCCGTCGGGCGGCATTGTGGCGTTGGGCGGTTTCATCGAGATATAAAGGATGCTCTTCTCGGGGTCGCCGGGCTTGACCGAGGGGCCGCCTTCGCCACCCTTCATAATGGCCGCTACGGAGCGCAAATCCAGGCCGCCCTTCGGCTTCCCGACGGCACCATGGCGATTTTCCTCAAAGGCGCGCCCGAGTCGATCCTCGGCCTGGCGATCGCGGAGGCACTCGACGGGGAGACCGTGCCGCTCGACGAGGCGCGACGTC
>JBJSXS010000754.1:0-3422 GCA_046086545.1 Gemmata sp. | reverse complement strand
TGAAGAACTCGCCGGCCTCAAGTTTGTGAGGGGTCGGAGGGTCAGGCGGCGCGGGCCGAGCGCCGCCTCCTGCCCGCTGTACCACGCCAGTGGCTTGCGCTCGTCCACGTGCGCCAGTTCCACACTCTTGGGGAGCTTGCTGTCGTGGTAGAGGGTCGCGTGCCCGTCGGGGCGGATGACGAGCAGCCCGCCGAAATCGGCCGACATGCTGACGCCGTCCACGTGGAAGTTCGCGAAGTACCGCAGGTGCAGCGGGTCCGCGAGGACGACCGGGTGGGTCACGTTCAGCCGCGCCAGCAACCGCTGGCGGCGCGCCTGACATCCTTCGGCGGTGAGCATCGGGCAGTCCCCCCTTATTCCCCAAGCAGATTGGCGTCCACGCCGCCCCGCGACTCCGATTTATAAATCAGGTCCACCGCCAGCGCCGCGGCCAACAGCAGCATCTTCGCCAGCGGCTGATCCGCCAAGTCCGGGTTGACCCGGAGGAAGTAGTTGTCGGCCGAGAAGAACACCTCCCGCGCCAGCCCCGCAATGCCGCCGACCTTCTTGGACACCACGCCGAGTTCGGCCTTCCCGTCTTCGGTCAGGAAGCGATAGTTGAATCCGAACGTCTTACCCTGAACGTGCGCGAAGTGCTTGTTGTCCTTGTCGTAGACGTTAAACGCGCCGCTGATGGTCAGGAACTTACTCTTGAAGTAGCCGATCAGTTGGCCCTGCGCGTCGGTGACCTCGACCCGGGAGCGGAACAGGTACGGCCCGCGGCGGAGCGTGAACACCAGCGCGTCGTCGGGCTTCTCACGCACCTCGACCGCGGCTGGCAGCAGTTGCTTGCTCACCACCCAGCGCAGCACCTGGGTCATGCCGCTGATGGCTTCGCGGGCGGTGCCGACGGTCTCGCCCGTTTCGCCGTTCTTTATGTCGTAGCTCTGGACCGACGAGAAAATCTTTTTGTGCTCGGTGATGGCGAAAGCGTTGCACTCCAGCACAGCGGAGCTCCGAGGTGGTGCGGTTAATGCGCGGGCCGCACACCGGTTGAAGTTATAAACCACCGCACGGGCGGCCACGGCCATTACAGGAACGCACGTGTCTTCACAACTGCTCGACAAGCGCGAGGCTCGCATCCGCCGGATGTTCGACCAGATCGCGCTGTCTTACGACTTCCTGAACCACTTGCTCTCGCTCAACATCGACAAGCGATGGCGCGACAAAACGGCGCGCCTCGTGCCGCCGGGCCCGCCTGAACTCGGCCCGATTCTCGACCTGTGTACAGGAACGGGCGACCTCGCCCTCACCTACGACCGCGACGCCAAGGGGGCCGTGCCCGTTGTGGGCGCCGACTTCTCACACGAGATGCTGGTGCGAGCGTTAAAGAAGGCCGAAGCGGCCGGCGCCGGCGGGCGCGTTCGGTTCGTGGAGGCCGACGCGCAGGCGCTGCCGTTCGCCACCGACACGTTCCAGCTTGTGACCAACGCGTTCGGGCTGCGCAATGTGACCGACACAGATAAGGGGTTGCGAGAGATGGTCCGCGTGGCCCGGCCGGGCGGGCGCGTCGCGGTTCTGGAGTTCTCGAAACCGCGGAACGCGATCACTGGGCGGCTGTACAACCTGTACTTCCAGTACGCGCTGCCGCTGATCGGCCAGCTGATCTCAGGTAGCCGCGAGAACGCCTATCGGTACCTGCCCGCGAGCGTGCTGAGATTCCCCGATTACGAGCAACTCGTCGCCCGCATGGAGGCGGCCGGGCTGACCGAAGTGAGGTACCAGCCGTTCACGTTCGGGGTGGCAACTCTGTATGTTGGTGTGAAGCCGGCGCGGTGACGCCCGCCCGCCTCCGGCTCGCGGCCAACCGACAGAGCTTCCGATGCCCGACGCCTTCCACGACAAGCACCTTCTCATTCGCGCGGCCCGTGGGGAGCGCGTCGAGCGCCCGCCGGTGTGGGCCATGCGCCAGGCCGGACGCTGGGACCCCGATTTCCGGGCGGTGCGGGCCGGCATGACGTTCTTCGAGTTCTCCGAGAACGTCGAGGCGTCCACCCGGGCGTCGCTGTGCCCGCGGCGGTTCGGGGTGGACGCGATCATCCTCTTCTACGACATCACCACGCTGCCGCTGGCGATGGGTCTGCCGTTCGAGCTGAAGGCCGGCGCCGGGCCGGTGCCCGACCGCCCGATTCGCACCCTCGCGGACCTCGACCGGCTCGTCCCCACGCCCTCGCCGGACTCGTACGGGCACATTCGCGCGCTGCTGAAGCGTGTGAAGCAGGAGTTACAAGGCGCGCTGCCGGTGCTCGCGTTCGCGGGGTCGCCGTTCACTGTGGCGACGTACTGCATCGGCACGGGCAAGGACGTGAGCGCGACGCGCGCGTTCGCCGCTGCGAACCCGGCCGTCTGGAACGGCCTTCTTGAACGCTTGTCCGGAGCGACGGTCGGGTTCCTCCGCACGCTCATCAGCGACGGCGCGGACGCCTATCAGTTGTTCGACTCCTGGGCCGGCGCGCTGACGCCCGAGGAGTACGACCGCTGGGCCCAACCGTTCCACACTAGCATCCTCGCGGGCGCCGCGGGCGTGCCGCGGATCCTGTTCGTGAAAGAGGGGCCGTACCTGTCGAAGATGTGCGCGACCGGTGCGGAGGTCATCAGCCTGGGCAGTGTTCACGACCTGGCCACCGCCCGGCGGGAGTACCCGCACCTCGTGTTCCAGGGCAACGTGGACGAGGAGATCGTTCGCGGCGGTACGCCGGATCAGGTGCGCGAAGCGGTTCGCGCCTGTGTCCGCGCCGGCGGCGGCACGCGGCACATCGTGAACCTCAACCACGGCGTCGATAAGGGCACCCCGGTCGAGAACTTCCGGGCATACGTGAGCGCCGCCAGGGGCGAGTAGGCTACGGTGCTGGCTTTCCCGTGCCGGCGCGGGTAAAACTGAAGCACCTTTCCGCCCGGAGGCGGCCCATGCGGTGCGCCGCGCTGTCCCTGCTCGTCCTCTCCGCCGCGGCTGTGGCGCTTCCGGCCCAGGAGCCGACCAAGAACGACCTGCTTTTCGCAATCGAGAAGAAGCTCCGCGCCGCCTACGACAGCGCCGGGCCGAGCGTCGCGTGCGTGGTGGTGTCGCGCAGCGAGCGGTACCCGCGGCCCGCCAGCGCCGGGGAGGAGCCGGGCGCCCTCGGCGGGTTCGACCCCGAGCAGTTCCTCAAGGACCACCCGCTGGCGCGGCCCGCGCTCGTGAAGTCACTGGACCTGTCCAAACCCGAGAACGTCCCCGATCACGGGTTCGCCTGCGCGGTGGTTATCGACGAGAAAGGTTTACTGCTCACGCCGTTTCACGTGGTCGAGGGCGCGACCAAGATTTACGTCCACCTGCCCGGGCGCGTCGGCTCCTACGCGGACATCCACGCGGGCGACGCGCGCACCGACCTCGCGGTGCTGAA
>JBJSXS010000753.1:0-3240 GCA_046086545.1 Gemmata sp. | reverse complement strand
CGTTGCCGGCGGCGTCCTCGGACAACGCCATCAGCTTCACTGGCCCCGCCTTCACGTTTGCGAGTGTGACCTCCCACTCACCGTTCGCCGCGACCTTCGCCCCGGTGCCGTTCACGGTCACCCGCTTCAACGCGGCGTTGTCCGAGGTCGTGCCGCGGACGACGAGCGCATCCCCGTCCTTGCGGACGTGGGTAATGACGGTAATCGGCGGCAACGTGTCGATGGGGTTGAGCTTGGCCACCTCGATCTCCGCAGACTGATACCTCGCCCCGCCGTCACCGAACTTACCCTGCGGCCAGCCCGGCTGGCGGTGCCGTCGGCTGTTGCCCTTCGCGACGTACTCCTCTTCCGTGGCGATGGTCATGTCGCGTGAGTTGATCGACACGTTGCGGTAGTCCTGGGACTTGTAGACCGAGTCGCGGACGCCGTAAGTCGCGTTGGCGATCGTCATGCCGTCGATCAGCACGTTCGGGGACTCCACCCCGAACCCTCCGACGACCGCCCAGATCTTCATGTTGCGGATCACGTGCGGGGTGCTCGCGTCCGGGCCGACCCCGCCGTTCGCCTGGCCGATGTTCAGCCCCCAGAACCCGTTCCCGTGCGTCTCGTTGTCCTCGAACCGGACGAACGGCAACGTGCGGATGTCCACCGGCTTCTGCGAGCCGTCGGGCTGGCGGATGTTCATCACCAGATCGAACGGGGTCTTGGGGTCCCCGAACTTCAGCTTCGGGTCGGCCGCGCCGGGCAGCGTCTGGACACCGGCCTTCGGGGTGGCCTCCATCCGGAACCCGTACTGCCGGTTCTCGACCGACACGTTTCGGGTGAAGGTGTTGTGGGCGTTGGCGAACCAGAAGCCGGCCCCGTCGTTCGGGTCGAACGGCAGGAGTTGCTTGGGCAGCGGTTTTCCGTCGCGGGCGTAGCAGGCGAGGTTGCGGTCGAAGACGTTGTTGACCTCGGTGCCGTCCTCGAGGAAGAACCCGTGGCCGACGCTGTGGAAGCCGACGCAGTCGCGGACCACGAGGTAGTTCGTACCGTGGACGGTGAGCCAGTGGTTCTTGCTGTGGTGGAACGACGCCCCGATGAGGGAACTGCCGCGCATGGTGTCGCCGCACAGGTGGTAGTGCAGGTTGTACCGGCCGAGCACGCCTTCCTTGCCCAGGTGGCGGAACTCGGCGTAGCTGACGCCGCCGGCCGACCCGCGGTGGTACATGGTGTGGC
The DNA here is from genome assembly GCA_046086545.1 of Gemmata sp. GTDB lineage: Bacteria > Planctomycetota > Planctomycetia > Gemmatales > Gemmataceae > Gemmata. The sequence goes on along the minus strand of JBJSXS010000753.1, from coordinate 2,022 downwards.
CGCGGTGCCCGTCCGGGTTCGCCGACTCGACGACCACGTTGCGGCTCAGATTCGCCACCTCGGCGCGGAACTCGCCCTCGCCGGCGTGCCCGTACTGTAGGGGTTGTTCCAGTGTGATCTTCGTGCCGCTGAGCGCTCTGATCGTCGCTTCCTCGGTCCGGGCTTCCGTGTGAATCGGCCGGTCGGAGGAGGTCACGATGATGCGGTCGCCCGGCTTCCACCCGGTGACGGCCTCGGCCAGCGTGATCTCGGTCGCGCCGGCCTCGCCCTTCTTCTTGGGCGCGGCCGCGTTCGCCCCCAGCTTGACCCAGGTGCGGCTCAGGGGCTGGCCGTGGAAGTCCATCCGCCCGCCGCAGCAGACGATGGCCGGGCACGACTCCTTGTCCATGCCTTCAACGAAGTGCAGACGGATCTTCGCGGTCTTGCCTGCGGCGATGGGCTTCTCCGGGGTGCCGACCAGAAGGGCCGGCTTGCCGTCGCAGCACAGGCACCCGGCCGTGAACCCCGGCTGACCGATCCCCGGCTTGGGCGCGAGCTTCGCGTCGGCCGGGTGAGCGTTGCAGTCGAACCCGTTCTCGTCGAGCTTCTCGTCGTGCTGGATCTTGATCAGCCCCACGTTCAGTTCGGTGTCCTTGTCGGTCGCGAACGTCACCGTGCCGACGATGAACAGCGCACGGATGACGTCGTCGGACTTCACGTCGTATGTGACGGCGTGCCCTTCGCGGACCAGCACCGTGTCCCCGGCCGCGGGGAGCTTCCCGCCGTCCCAGGTCTTCGGGTCCGACCAGTTGCCGGAGCCGGCCGACTTCACCGTCGCGGCCGACGCCGGGATCGCCAGCGCGAGCGCGGCGAAGAGCGAGAGAATCAGGCGAGTCATGAAATCTCCTGCGGAAGTGACGCGGCCGACACCGGCCGCGCGGTCGAGGACTGGTTTGCGGGCAGTCCGGTCACTTGCCTTCCTTGCCCTTCTTCGGCAGGGCGATGGCGGTGACGGACTTCTTGTCCTCGCTCAGGGTGAGCGTGACCGCGGCACCGGCCTTCACGTCGGCCAGGGTCTTGGCGTCCGCCCCCTCGGTCACCTTCACGTCCTTGGCGAGGTCGAACGTCTGGGGCGGGGCCACTTCCTTGCCTTCCTTCGTGCGCCCCTCGAGTGTGACAGTCTTGGCGTCGATCGCCTTGACCTTCCCGGCGACGGTCGGCGGCCCTTTCTTCTTGTCCTCGGCCGTGGCCGTGCCGACGAGCAGACCCGCGACACCCAGCGCCAGCAACGCGACGAACGTCTTCATGGGACATCTCCAGTAGCCCCGCGAGCCGGCGGGGCGTGCTTCGAGGAAACGGCCCCGTCGGCTCACGGGGACATCGGGGTCAGGGAGACTTCGCGTCCAGGGCCAGCACGCGCTTGCCGTCGGCGGAGAGCCGGACGGAGGCGGACAACCCGTCGCGCAGTTCGGCGAGAGTCGCGGGGTTGCCGTCCAGTGTGACGGGAGCGGTCGGGGAGACCGGCCAGGTGGCGGGCGTGGCCTTCGCGTCGGTCGCAATGCGAAGCAGGGTGATCGTGTTCCGACCGGCGTTCACGGCCCGGAGCGTTCCGGAGACCGTTTCGCCGTGGGCGCTGAGGCTCCGCACTTCGGTTCCGTCGGCGGTGAGCGTGACCGTTACCCGTGGTCGCGCCCCCAGCGCGGCGAGGTCCGCGACAGAGGCCGACTGACCGTCGACCTGGATATCGACACCGGCCGCCAGTGAGTACGCGGCATTGACTTCGCGGACGCGGAGCGTGACCGTCCGCTTACCGGGTTCCACATCGCGGAGCACGGCGGCGAAGGTCGCCCCCGATTTCGGCTGGGCTTTCACCGGGGGCGTGGTGAGCGGAGGCCGCGGTTCCGGCTTCGGTGGACGGTCGGGCTTGACCGTCGGGCTCGACGGCGATGGAGCGCTGGCGGTGGAGTCCACCACGGGCGGCGTGTTGCGGTCTGAAGTGAGAGCGAACCCACCGATCCCGAGGCCGACGGCCAGCACGCCCGC
>JBJSXS010000752.1:0-7549 GCA_046086545.1 Gemmata sp. | reverse complement strand
CGTCTTCATTGCCTCGCGGAAGGTGGCACTCGATGGCACGCGCATTCGCACGCCAATCGAAGAGATTTCACCCTGACCTGCGGCACCGGTTCCTGACATGATGACGGTGTGACGCACACCCCGCCCCTTCACCCCAACGTGGACCTCACGGCGCGCCTCAAGGCGAAGGCACACCAGTCGGGCTTCGCGCTTGTGGGAGTCGCGCCCGCGACCGACGCCGACGGGTTCGCGCGGTTCGAGGCGTGGCGCGCCCGCGGGTTCGCCGGGGGAATGAACTACCTGCACGCCCAGGGCGAAGCCCGCCGGCACCCGCGCAGCATTTTGGATGACGTGCGCAGCGTCTTGATGGTGGGGTTGGAGTACGAAGGCGGAGACGGGGAGACGGCAGGCGGTAACGACTCACAATCCCCCCTCCCCCCTCCCCCCTCCCCCCTTGCTCGCACCGCGACGTACGCACAGGGCCCGGACTACCACCGGTTCATCTGGGACCGGCTCAACGCCCTCGCCGCGTGGCTCGAAGCGGAAGCGCCAGGGGCTTGCACGGAAGCGGTTGCCGACACCGCGCCCCTGCTGGAACGCGACTTCGCGAGGCGTGCCGGACTCGGGTGGGTCGGCAAGAACACGATGCTCGTTAACACCCGCCGCGGGAGCTTCTTCTTCCTCGGCGCGGTTCTGACGACCCTTGACCTGCCCGCCGACGAGCCGGCGAACGGCTCACACTGCGGAACCTGCACCGCGTGCCTGGACGCCTGCCCGACGGGGGCCTTCCCCGAACCGTTCGTCCTCGACGCGACGAAGTGTATCAGCTATCTGACCATCGAGTTGCGCGAGCCTGTGCCTCTGGAGTTGCGCGAGCCGATGGGGAACTGGCTGTACGGGTGCGACGTGTGTCAGGACGTGTGCCCGTGGAACCGCCGCGCGCATGAGCGGGCGGTCGCGTTCCCGCACAACCCGGACCTCGCGTCGCTCGACCCCGTCGAGCTTCTCGGCTTGGACGCGGACGCGTTTCGCACGCGGTTCAAGAAAACGTCGCTGTTCCGCAACCGCCGCGCGGGGCTTCTGCGAAACGCGGCGCTTGTGTTGGGGAACGCGGGTGACGAGCGCGCGCTGCCGGCACTTGAGCGGGCACTGGGCGACCCCGAAGAGGTGATTCGCGACGCCGCGTCGTGGGCCATCCGCCGCATCCGCGAGCGTTCGGGCGCGAATTAGGGTCGCTGCCAGGACATCGTTCCCGTGCTCCTTAATAAGTATTCATGTGTACAAAGGATGAAAGCCCGCTGTGGAGCGATCCACGACGACCGGATGTGCCGCCCGCAACCCCTTACACATTGCCAGGATTCAGCAGGTTCTCATTTTCTACGGGATAATATCGGTTACGCTCTACACGCCTCCGATTCGCCTCCGGTAGCCCCCACACCCGCGGCGCCGTCTTGTCCCGCGGAGGTCTGGAACTTCTATGCAACTGCTTCAAACGCTCACGGCTCGCGGGCTGCTGTCGGACTCGGAACGCGGTCGCGCGGCCGACGCCATAAAAGGAAACTCGGACTTCCCGCCTCATCAGGTTCTCATCGACAAAGGGTTCGTCCGTGAAGATGTGATCCTGCCGATCCTCGCCGACGAGTTCGGGCTCGAGCTGATCGACCTGTCGCACCACAAGGTGGAAAAAGAAGTCCTCACGGCGATGCCGCAGAAGCTGATCCACCGCAAGAACCTGATGCCGGTGGCCCGCAACAACGGGACGCTGGTGGTGGCCACCGGCGACCCGTTCGACGTGTACGCGCTGGACGAGCTGCAGACCATCACCGGGCTGCACGTGATGCCGGTGCTGGCCCCGGCGCGCGAGATCAACCGCCTGATCCGCCAGCACTTCGGCGTCGGCGGCGACACCGTCGCGGCCCTCGCCGAGGAGGCGAAGGAGCAGTCCAGCGACGACGTCGAGTTCCTCGAGGCGCTCGAAACCGATGACAGCGAGATGGCGAAGGCCGCGCAGGAGGCGTCGGTCGTCAAGCTCGTGAACCAGATCCTCGTGGAAGCCGCGAACGAGCGCGCGTCCGACATCCACGTCGAGAGCGAGGAGAAGCGGCTCCGCATCCGGTACCGCATCGACGGGCTGCTCCAGGAGCAGAACCTGCCGCCGGAGATCGACCGGTTCGCGCTCGCGATCATCTCGCGCATCAAGATCATGGCCCGGTTGAACATCGCCGAGAAGCGGCTCCCGCAGGACGGGCGCATCAAGATGCGCGTGCAGGGCCGCGAGATCGACGTGCGTGTGTCGATCATCCCGATGATCCACGGCGAGGGCATCGTCATGCGGCTGCTCGACAAGGGCCGCATGTCGTTCAACCTGTCGAACTGCGGGATGCTGCCGGACATCTACAGCACCTTCAAGCAGCTCATCGACCGGCCGCACGGCATCGTGCTGGTGACCGGCCCCACCGGGTCGGGCAAGTCCACGACGCTGTACTCGGCGCTCAACGAGATCAAGGACGAGGTCACCAAGATCATCACGGTCGAAGACCCGGTCGAGTACAACCAGGAAGGCATCAGCCAGATCCAGACGCACGCGAAGATCGGGCTCACGTTCGGGCACGCGCTGCGGTCGATCCTGCGGCACGACCCCGACGTGATCCTGGTGGGCGAGATCCGCGACAAGGAAACGGCGGAGATGGCGATCCAGGCGTCGCTCACGGTTCACATGGTGTTCAGCACCCTGCACACCAACGACGCGCCCAGCGCGTTCACCCGCATGATCGATATGGGCGTCGAGCCGTTCCTCGTGTCCAGCACCGTCGAAGGGGTGATGGCGCAGCGGCTGGTGCGCACCGTCTGCCCGGACTGCAAGACGACGTTCGTACCCGAGCCGGACGCGCTGCCGCTCGACTTCCCGCTCAAGCGCGGGCTGAAGCCGGCCCCCGACGTGGCCATCCAACAGGGCGTGGTCGAGATGATGGGCGCCGCCGGCGCGAGCGACGGCAGGCTGTGGAAGGGGACGGGGTGCCGCGCGTGCCGCCAGGGCGGGTACCGCGGGCGCACCGGCATCCACGAGCTGCTCATCAACAACGACGTGATCAAGGAGCTGATCGTGCAGCGCGTCAACGCCGGCGTGATTCGGCTCGAGGCGCTCAAGGCGGGCATGGTCACGCTGCGGCAGGACGGGTGGCGCAAGGTGCTCAACGGCACCACCACCGTGGACGAGGTGACCCGCACCACCGCCGGCGACATCAGCTGACCGGCGGCCCGGCGCCGGCGGCCAGTTGTCAGTCAGACAGCGAGCCGCCGACCGGGCTTTCGACCGCGAACTGACCACCGACAACCGAGAACTTTCGGCCATGCCGGACTTCACCTACGAAGCGCTCGCCAAGACCGGGGCCAAGTCCACCGGGACGCTGACCGCCAACAGCGAGCGCGAGGCGGCGCTGATCCTCGACGGGCGCGGGCTGTTCCCGCTCAAGATCGGGCTGGCCAAGACCCAGGCGGGCGCGGCCGGCGGGCTGTTCGGCGGCCGGGTCCGCGGGCGCCACGTGGCCACGCTGTACTCGCAACTCGCCGACCTGTTGCACTCGGGCGTGCCGCTGCTCCGTTCGCTGGAGCTGCTGGAGCGCCAGAGCACCAACACCACGCTCAAGTCGGTGCTGCGCGACATCCGCTCGCGGGTGGCCGACGGCACCGGGCTGGCGCAATCGATGGCGTTCCACCCGAAGGTGTTCAACGAGCTCGCGGTCAGCATGGTCCGCGCCGGGCAGGAGGGCGGGTTCCTCGAGGACGTGCTCAAGCGCATCGCCCTGTTCGTGGAGCACCAGGAGGACCTGAAGTCGAAGGTGGTCGGGTCGCTCGCGTACCCGGTGTTCCTCGCGTTCGCCGGGTTCGGGGTCGTGACCGTGCTGATGGTGTTCTTCGTGCCCAAGTTCGAGTCGATCTTCGAGAAGCTGAAGGAGAAGGGCGAGATGCCCGACATCACCTCCCTGCTCCTGGAGGTGAGCCACTTCATCCAGAACTACTGGTGGCTGGTGATCGGCGGGGCGGCGGCGGCGCTGTTCGCGTACCGGTGGTGGTCGCGGACCCCGCGAGGGCGGCTGGTGGTGGACCGCATCAAGGTGCGGCTCCCGCTGTTCGGTCCGGTGTTCATGGGGCTGGCCCTGTCCCGGTTCTGCCGCATCCTGGGCACCATGCTGCACAACGGCATCCCGCTGCTCAAGTCGCTCACCATCGCGAAGGACTCGACCGGCAACAAGGTGCTGACCGGGGCCATCGAGCAGGCCGCCGAAAACGTGACCGCCGGTCAGAAGCTGGCCGACCCGATCCGCAAGAGCGGGCACTTCCCGGCCGACGTGGTCGAGATGATCGCCATCGCGGAGGAGTCCAACACGCTCGAAAAGGTGCTGGTGGATGTGGCCGACGCGCTGGACAAGCGCACCGCGCGGAACCTGGAACTGATGGTCAAACTGCTGGAACCTATCATGCTGCTGGTCATGGCGGCGGTGGTGGGCACCATCGCCGTGGCCCTGCTCATGCCGGTGTTCAAGCTCAGCACGACGCTCAACTGACCCCGGCGCGCGGGCGCGGCAGTTTTCGTGAATCGCCGGCCCGGCGGCCGGCCTCTCATGGCAAGCTAACCGCCCCGCGGAATATACTGACCGAAGCCAACCAACATCCGCCCTGACCGAGTGAGGTGCCCCCATGCTGCTTTCCACGACCCGCCGGCCCGGCCCGGTCCGCCGCGAGGCGTTCACCCTGATCGAAGTGCTCGTGGTCGTCGCGATCCTCGTGATCCTGGCCACCATCGCCGCGATCTACGTCCCGAAGCAACTGAACGAGGCGAAGAAGGGGACCGCGGTGACCGGGTGCGTGACCATCTCCCGGGCCATCGACTCGTACTACGCGAGCGTGTCCAACCCGGGCACCTCGGACGAGGAGAAGTTGCCGCCCAGCCCCGAGTCGCTGGTGAACCCGGGCTGGTCCACCTCGTTCCTGCCCGACGGCGAGCGCAGCCTCCTGGACCCGTGGGGCAAGCGGTACCAGTTCCAGCAGGCCGCGAAGGAGGACGGGACGCCGTACATCGTCGTGTTCACCCACGCCCCGGACGGCACCCCGATCAGCCAGCACGGCGCCGGCGCGAAGGCCCGCATCCAGTAGCCCTTGGCCCCCGGCCCGCGGAGGACGCCCCGTGACCACCCGGCCCGCCCGACGCGGCTTCACGCTGCTCGAAGTGCTCTTGGTGATGGCGGTACTGATCCTCCTGGCCGCCGTCATCCTGCCGAGCCTCGGGGCGTTCCGGGGCGACTCCCGGCCGCAGGCGGCGGCCGACTCCATTCGGAGCGAGCTGGCCGTTTCCCGCGCCCGGGCGATGACGGAGAACCGGCCATACCGGATCGCGGTCAACGACACCGGCGAGCGCCTGCGCCGGGGGCCGGACGGTCCGGACTTCGCCGAGGCCGTCGCCACCGACCACGCCGACGGCAACTCGGCCACGGTCGAGTATGCGTTCGAGCGCGTGACGGCCGAGATCCTGTCCACCCCGTCGGCGGTCGCGGGCGCGTCCGGGTGGCAGACGGTCGCCGTGGTGCTGCCCGCCGGGACGTGCTTCGACGACATGATGACCATCGGCCTGAAGGACCCCGACAACCCCCAGTCCGTGCTCCGGCTCCAGATCCGCGGGCTCACCGCGGGCACGCGCGTCCTGCCCCGCACCGCGGAGGACCGCAAATGACCCGCCGCCCCGCCCCGCGCCCCGGCCTGTCGCTCATCGAAGTGCTGCTCGCGCTCGCGATCCTGATTCTCGCTCTGGTCGCCATCAACAGCCTCGTGGACCTGGGGTCGCAGCAGGGCGCCCACGCCCGCGCGGCCACCCGCGGCACCCGGCTGGCGCAGGCGAAGATGGCCGAGGTGGAGGCGGGGGTGGTGAGCCTGACCAGTTCCACCGACGGCGAGTTCGACGGCGACGACGTGGGCTGGCGGTACTCCGTCACGCCGGAGAGTTCCGGGCCGCCCAACCTGTACACCGTAACGGTGCGGGTGAGCCGCGACGTCAAGGGCAAGCCGCACGAAATCGTTCTGGTTCAGATGGTGTTCGACCCGACAAAAACGGGGTCGGCGGCTCAGGCCGAGCGGCCCGCCCCGCCGGACCCGACCGACTCGACCACCGGAACGGGAGGAACCACGCCGTGACGCCCCGCCCGCACCGCCCGCGACGCGCGCCGCGCCGGCCCGCCTTCACGCTCCTCGAGCTGCTCCTCGCCACGGTTCTCGCGGCCATCTTGCTCGCGGCCCTTTACATGGCCCTGTCGGTCACCATCCGCCAGACCCAGGTGATTCGGGACGCGAACGAGGTCGAGGCCCTGTCGCGCGGCATCTTCAACAAGATGACCATTGACCTGAGCGGCACCCTCGGGCCGCTCCCGCCCAAGTCCGGCGGGAACGCGGCCGCGTCCGGCGGCACAACCGCGCCGGCGACCACCGGCGCGAGCACGACCGGCACAGCCGCCACGACGCCCTCAACCGGTTCTGCCGGTTCCGCCACGACAACAACGGGTAGCGGCACGGCGGCGGGAACGCCCGCGACGGCCGACGCGACGGCCGCTACCACGGACCCCGGCGCAACCGATAACGCAACCGCGGTCGCCGCGGACTACGCGTTCCAGGGCGGCGTGGTGGGCGAGGAGAAGAAGTTGGTGGTCTACACCGGCCGCGTGCCCGAGGTGTTCGGGCGGTTCGGCAACCCGGGCGACCAGATCCGGGCGGACCAGCGGCAGGTCATCTACTGGCTCGGGCCGGGCGGCGGGCTGTACCGGCAGGAGCGCCCGTGGATCACCGCCGACGGGGTCCGCAACTCCATCGACCCGGACCCGGACTCGCCGGACGCGACCCTGATCGCCGAGGAGGTTTCGGACCTGTCGTTCGAGTACTCCGACGGCTCCACCTGTGCGGTGGAGTGGGACGGCACCGCGCCCGGGCCGGACGGCGTGACCCCGCTCGGCCCGCCGCGGGCGATCCGCCTCACACTCACCCTCCAGCTCCCGGCCGGGCGGAACGAGTTCGTGGAGAAGCGGGTGTCGCAGGTGATCGCGGTGCGGTCCGCCCCCGGCACCTACACCCCGACGCTCATCGAGGCGCCCACCGACGGCGCCAGCGACACCACTCCGGCCGACCCGTCCACGGGCGGCACGACGGGGAGCACGGGCAGCACGGGAAGCAGCGGCGGGACCACAACGACGCCGAGCAGCGGCGGCACGACCGGGAGCACCGGCACCAAGACGACGCCAAGTTCGGGCGGGGCGAGTGGGGGCGGTGGGGCCACCAGCGGCGGCAAGAGCGGAGGCGGGAAATGACCCTGCACACGCGAGAGAAGCGCGGCGCGCGCGACGGGTACGTCATCTTCGCCGTCCTCATCGTGGTCGTCGTGCTGGCGCTGGTTTCGTACCGGTTCGGCGACGCGATGACCTCAGAGTACCGGGCCAGCGCGCGGTCCAACGACGACGCGCAGGCCAAACTCGCGGCCGTTTCCGGGCTGCACTACGCGGCCGCGGTGCTGTCCGACCGCGAGACGTTTTAC
>JBJSXS010000751.1:0-3116 GCA_046086545.1 Gemmata sp. | reverse complement strand
GTACGTGGACGCCGAGGACCGGCTGTCGCAGGGCGAGACTCAGGAGGAAAAGCCGGAGGTGTCCAAGCTCAGCACCCTGACGCCGCCGCCGGGCCTGCCGCTGGACCCGGCCAGCATTGCCAAGCAGAACCTGCTGGACCGCATTCGCGCGACCCGTGCCACCGTCGCCGGGATGACCACCGCCAAGGCGGGCGACAAGAAGTAGCTCTTCCCTGTTGCGGCTGTGCGAAGGGACGAGCCCGTCGCACTACGCCGACTTTCTGAGCGGCAGCGCGACCGGCTCCCGTGCCGGCACCCCCTGCGGCACGCCAGCGAGAGCGCGGTACAACGCCTCCAGCTCCAGTGTCATGGCGCGCCCGCGGCGCCGCATCACGACGTCGGCCGTCGCGAGAAGGCCGGGCACGTCGAGTTCCTTCATCCCGTCCGGCCCGGTCCGGTGGAACGACGGCACCTCACGCGGCGCGAGCGTGCCCGTCGGCATCACGTGAGCGAACGCGCCCAGCGCGGTGCCGCAGTTCAGCAGCACGCCCAGACCCGTCTTCGCGTGATCCCCGACGACGCTCCCGACCTTCGTCTGGCGCGTGGGCACCTCGGCGCCGTTAACCGGCACGCGTACCTCGCCATAGTCGTACCGCAGGTCTGCGGTGCTGGTGCCCGCCGCGAGGTTCACCCACTCGCCCAGGTAGCTGTGGCCCAGGAACCCGTCGTGGTACTTGTTCGTGTACCCCAGCACCACGCTCGCTTCGACCTCGCCCCCGACGCGACAGTGCGGGCCGATGCTCGTCCCGCGACGAATCTGGGCCGCATGTAAGTGCGTGTGCGGGCCGATCGCGCACGGCCCCTCGAGCCGGGTGAACGCGGTCACCACCGCGCTCTCGCCGATGACGACTGGGCCGTGCGTGGTGTCCGCGACCACATGAGGGTCGACGCGCGCGGTCGGGTGGACGAACAGCCGGTCCGGCGGGCCGACGCGCGCGACCCCGGGCGGGTGGAAGTCGGTCGCGTTGTGGTCGGCGGCGAACTCGAAGTCGGCGGCGATCTCGGGGCCGTTGTGCTCGACCAGTTCCCACGCCCGCCGGATCACGGTGCCGCCGACCTCGCGACTCGGCAGCGACTGCGCCCAGTCGCCGAGGCACTCCTCGACCGTCGCCGGCGACACCGCCTGTAGGCGCCGCGTGTCCAGCACCGCGAACGCGACCTCGCCGCTCACCGTGCCGACGACCGGGCCTTCCGAAAAGAGGTCGCGCGCCGCGGGCGGGCGCGGCGGGAGCCAGCGCGCGTTCACCAGCACCGCGGGGGCTGCGCGGAGCCACGTCGGGTCGTTCACCGGGTCGCGCCGGTCGCGGGCGCGGAGCCACTCCGCGAGCGCCGGCCGGCACAGGTGCCCGACCACGTCCGCGCCGAAGTACCGCGCCTGCTTCTCGCCGAGCGTGTTCAGCCCGCACAGCAGGTCCGACGCCGGCCGCGTGAGCGTCAGCGGGTACAGGTCCGCGGCGCGGCGGTCCTCGTAAAGGCAGATTCGCATCCCCACGCCCCCGGCCGAAAGAGTGTCCGCCGAGTCTCGGCTTTTCGCGCTCGCGCCGTCAACCCCAACTGTGCCGCGCGCGTCGCGTCAGCGCTGGGCGCGCTCCGGCTCGCCCATCAGTCGGTTGAACATGCGGGCGAACGCGCCGTCGCCCGCCGCTTCTCGCGCCTCGCCCGCGCCGGACTCGCGCCAGAAACACTTCAGCGCCACCTGCGCGCACCGCTCCTGGAACTGTGCGGGCGTCTCCTGCAGGTCCGGGAACCTGTCGACGAACTCCAGCACCTCCAGGTGCTCCTTCTCGTACGCGCCCAGGATCTTGCCCGCCATGCGCTTTTTGTCGGCGGCCTCCATGTAGGTCAGCTCCACCGCCTTGTCGATGCGCCCCGGGCGCGTGCTGATGAACTCGGTGGTGCCGTCGGGCAGTTGCCGCGGCAGCCCCAGCGCCGGGTCGATCTTCGACAGGTCGTTGGTGCTGATGATGGTGAAGATGCCGTCGGCCCGCTCCACCCCGTCGAGGCAGTTCAAGAGGCAGTCGAACGTGAGCGGGGCCAGCGGGCCGCGCGGCTTGTCCCCGTCGCCGCTGTCGCCGTCCTTCTTTTCGGGCGGCATCATCGGGAACAGGCTGGGGCGGCGCACCACGTTGTCGCGCCCGTGGAACACGTTGTCGATGTCCTCGATGAGCGCGATGCACGGGGTGTTGGTCTGCATCTCGGTCCACGCCTTGATCAGGTCGTGGTTGCCCATCTCCGCGAGGTTGTACACGTAGATCGGCATGTTCAGGTCTTCGGCGAACGCGCGGGCCAGCGCGGTCTTCCCGGTGCCCGGCGGGCCGTACAGCAGCATCCCGCGCTTCCACGGGATGCCCTTCTCCAGGTACCAGGCCTTCGACTTCCGCCACAGCTCGATCTCCTTGATCAGGTCCTTGACGCGCTGCGGGAAGATCAGGCTGTCGAGCGCCTTGCCGCTGCTTGCGCGCGCCTTGCCGAGCTGCTCGGGCGTGTGAGCGAGGAGCCGGTAGTTCCCCTGCTGGTACCACGCCAGGCCGTCGCTGCCGCTGGTCCAGTCGCTCTCGCTCCCGGTGCGGGCCGGGACGTGGTGAATACAGAACCGGTTCTTGGTCGCGGTCTGCTGGTCCTCGACCGCCCAGGAGATGTTGTTCCGCGCGGCGCACGCGGCGCGCAGCAACTGCTCCACGTCGAGCGTGCCGCGAAGGTAGATGAGCGTCGAGTGGATCTTCATCCCGCCGCCGGAAGCGGTGTCCGAGCTGCCGCCCCTGCCGCTGGCGGCCTTGCTCTCGACCTGGTTGGTGAACAGGAACGGGAACCAGCCGTTCCACAGGATGAGTGCGCGGTTGCCGAACACCTCGTACGGGATCAGCCCGTACCGCCCGTCGCGCTGGTACTCCCAGCTCGCGCCGTACATCTTGTCGTAGTTTTTGGACCGCTCGAAGTTGGCGACGAGGAACGCGACCAGCGCCTCGTGCCCCTGCTCGGTCGGGACCTCGACGCGCTGCACGAGCAGCCCGGTGAGGCGCCACGCGAGGCCCTTGATCTTGGTCCACATGCTCGCCACGAGGCCGAGCGCCGCCCCG
>JBJSXS010000750.1:0-2796 GCA_046086545.1 Gemmata sp. | reverse complement strand
CCGCCAGCAGCACCGCCTCGCCGAGCAATCGCCCGGCCAGTTCGGCCGGAGTTGCAGCATGGCCCAAGCCGTACACACCCCGGCGCAACAGTTTCACAAGACGCGCGCCACGACCCCGGGCGCGACCAATGCTGCCTTTTTCAACCCGGCACGCAGCAAGAACCCGGACCGCGGCGTGCCCCCGGAGGCATATAGCTCGGGCAACAGGCCAGATCGCGCGTGGCGGGCAACAATTCGATGAGCACACACGCGAGGAGCAGCGACCCGATTGCCAGCGTTACGGGAGCCCGGGTCGCATCGCGCAAGCACGGGGTGTAGCTTCCTAGGGGCGAAGATCAGTCAGTCGCAACAGCACCCACGAACCCTCCATTACGGCCTTAACGGCTGAAGCCCCGAAACCAGATGAGTACCAACTTCCGCAGCGCTGTCGGGCCAGGGACCCCGGTAGCCGTCGAGCGAACCTGACAGGTTTCAAGCGCCGGCTCGAGCGCGGCGCCGCACGAACGCCAAGACATCAGTCCGGGTCCTGGGTGAACGCGGGCGGCGCGCCCTGCGGAAAGTGCCCACGGCAAGTCTTACGAGAGCCGCGAGCCGAGCAACCCCCGAACCACCGCGTGTTTGCCCCGCCCCGCCCGCGTCGGTACCTTAATCTGTACCGCTCGATCGCCACATACGCACCCGAGCCAGCAATGTACCGACCCCTATTCGCCGCACTCGCGCTCGCGGCGTCGCTGCTGCTCGCGGCCGGTGCCGACGCTCCCGCGGCGCCCAAGCCCATCGTCGTATCCGAGAAGGCGCGCGCCATTCATAACGAAGCGCTGCTGATCGACGGGCACAACGATCTGCCCTGGGAGCTGCGCGAGGCCGACGGCCCCGGCTTCAGGAACATAGACCTCAGCCGGCCGCAGAAGAGGTTCCACACCGACATCGAAAGGCTAAAAAAGGGCAACGTCGGTGCGCAGTTCTGGAGCGCGTACGTGCCGTCTTCAACCGCGAAGAAGGGTACTGCGGTCAAGATGACGCTGGAACAAATCGACGTCGTACATGAGATGGTCCGGCGCCACCCCGACGCGTTCGAAATGGCATACGGCAGCGAGGACATAATTCGCATCCGCAAGGCGGGCAAGATCGCGTCGCTCATCGGCGTCGAGGGTGGGCACAGCATCGACAACTCGCTCCCGGTGCTCCGAAGTTACTACAAGCTCGGCGTGCGGTACATGACACTCACCCACTCCGACTCACTCGACTGGGCCGACTCGTGCTCCGACGAGCCGAAGGCGCACGGCCTGACGCCGTTCGGCGTAAACGTCGTCCTGGAGATGAAACGGTTGGGGATGCTGGTGGACCTCTCGCACGTCTCGCCCGACACGATGAAGGCCGCGCTGAAGGCCACCAAAGCGCCGGTGATCTTTTCGCACTCCTCCGCGCGTGCGGTCGCGGACCACGCGCGCAACGTGCCCGACGATGTGCTGAAGCTCGTGAAGGAGAACCGCGGGGTGGTGATGGTGAACTTCTACAGCGGGTTCCTCACCCCCGAGGGCGCACGCGCGATGCGGCTCATGTTCGAGAAGGGCCGAGAGCTGAAGAAGGAGTTCCCCAACGACGACGCCAAGTACCGTGATGCGTTCCGCACGTGGGCGAAGCAGAACGACTACCCCGCCGGGGACGTGCGGAACATCGTGGACCACATCGACCACATCGCGAAGGTCGCGGGGATCGACTGCGTCGGGATCGGGTCCGATTTCGACGGCGTGCCGAAGTTGCCCGCCCAAATGAGCGACGTGTCGTGCTACCCGCTGATCGCGCAGATCATGCTGGACCGCGGGTACTCGAAGGAGCAGATTCACAAGGTGCTAGGCGGGAACCTGATGCGTGTGTTCGCCGAGGCTGAAAAGGTGAGCAAGGAGTGGGCGAAGCCGTGACGCCGCGGGTCGCCATCATCGGGGCCGGTCCAGCGGGCTTGACCGCCGCGCAGCACCTGCTCGCGCACCCGTCCGCCCCCGGGGTGGTTCTCATCGACAAGGGGCGGCACGCCGGCGGGCGTTTGTGTACGCGCACGCTGAACCTGCCCGACGGCACCAGAGCCCGGTTCGACCTCGGACCGCAGGTGCTTTACGCCCGCCCGTTCGGGAACCGCCCGGCCGAACACCGTCTGGTGGCACTGGCGAACCGTCAGACCGACGAGCGCCTGCACGAGCACCGTATCGTCGGCCGCATCGGCGGCCCCGACGAGGAGGCGGTCGTGGACGTTGGCGGCCTGTCGCTGATCGGCGGCATGCGCGAGTGGGCGTTCCGCCAAGTCACAGCGCACCGCGGCCGCATCGAACTACACGACCACACACTGGCGGAGAAGTTGGAGCGCACGGGCGACGGCTGGCGCGTACACACCCGCTCGCTGCGGGACGACCTATGCACCACGGTCTCCGCGAACGCGCTGATCGTCACGCCCCCGCTGCCGCAGGCGCTCGCGCTGCTCGCGGGGAACGGCGTGGCGCTGCCGGACGAACTCCGCGATGCGCTCCGCGCGGTCCATTACACCCGCTGCGTCGCGCTCTACGGCATGTTCGCGGGGAACGGGCCGCTACAGCCCGGGGGCGTGTGGTTTCGCGACGGCCCGCTCGAATGGGTCACCGATAACGCCCGCAAGGGCGTGTCCGAAGTGGGACCCGCCGTCACCGCGCTGAGCTCGAACGAGTGGGCGAAGGCGAACTGGCACGAGCCGGACGGGCGGCTGATCGAACTCCTCCTCCCGCGCCTGCACCCGTGGGTCGGCGACCCGCTCGACCCGGCGCAGGT
>JBJSXS010000749.1:0-3304 GCA_046086545.1 Gemmata sp. | reverse complement strand
AGGCCGAGCGCCGCCCCGCCTGCCAACAGCCCGAACGTGGTGTCTTGCACGGGTGCTTTCCCCTGTTGAACGCGACTGAGTCGTTGAAACATGCCAGCCTTCAGACACGGACGGGCGCGCGAGTTCGCGCCGCGAGCGCGCGCCGCGGAGGGTTATTCGCCGGCCGGGGGAAAGATTTTGAACCGGCGCTGGGGTCAGCGCAACAGCTCGAGGAGTTCCTCGAACGCCGCGAGCCGGCGGTCCGGCTCCTCGCCGTTCTCGGTGGCGCCGGTGGGCACGAGCCACACCGGGACGCCGGCGGCGCGGGCGGTGCGCACGTCGACCACCATGTCGCCGACGTACACGGCGTCGGCGGCCGAAACCTCCAGACGGGCCAGCCCCTCCAGCAGCATGGCCGGGTCGGGTTTGGCCCGCCCGCCGACGTCGTCCGGGCCGAGCACGTGAGCGAAGCAGTCGGCCAGCCCGAGCGCGGCGACGAGCGCGCGCGTGAACTCGACCCGCTTGTTGCTGCACACCGCGAGCCTCAGCCCGCGCAGGGCGAGGGCGCGAATGGTGCTCTCGACGCCCGGGAGGAGGCGCGTTTCCGCGGTCATCGTGCGCGCGTGGTGCGCGCGGTATCGCGCCACCGCCGCCGCGACCTCCGCGCCGGGAACGAGGTCGGCCATCAGGTTGTCGAGACCGTAGCCCACGTGAGAACGGACCTCCGCTCCCGGCAGCGGCGGGAGGCCGTAGCTGTCGCGCACGAAGTTGGTGCTGGCGGTGATGGCGGCGAAGCTGTCGGCCAGGGTGCCGTCGAAGTCGAAGAGCGCGGCCGTGATCGGCATGGGGTTCGGGCCGAATTGGGGTTTGGTGGGAGAATCGTCTTTAAGTATCGTAGAAGGCGCTTGGCCCGCCGCCCGCGAGTTGCCGCATGGTCGCACCCTTACCCGAGAAACTCACGCCGGAGCTGGTGTTCCGCGAGTACGCGCCGCGCATCTACAGCCTCGCCCGCCGGATGCTGGGCAACGACGCCGACGCCGAGGACGTGACCCAGGACGTACTGCTCCAGGTGGTGCGCAAGCTGGACACGTTCCGCGGGGACGCGCAGATCGCAACGTGGCTGCACCGGGTCACCGTGAACGCGGCCCTGGCGCACCGCCAGAAGCGCGCCAACCGGCAGAAGCGCGAGGCCGGCGAGGTGGCGGACGACGTGCTGGATACGGCCGCCCCCGAGACCGCGGTGAAGCGGTGGAACGTGTCGCCCGACGCACCGGTGCTGGCGGCCGAACAGCAGGCCGTCATCGAGAAGGCCATTGCCGAACTGCCCGAACCGTTCCGCGACGTGTACTTGCTGGCCGACGTCGAGGGCTTACCGAACGCCGACATCGGCACCATGCTGGGCCTCAGCGTGCCGGCGGTGAAGAGCCGGTTGCACCGCGCCCGGATGCGGATGCGCGACCTGCTGGCCCCGCACTTCGAGGAGGACGCGGCATGACGTGCATCGAACTGATGACCCGGCTCGCCGAGTACCTCGGCGACGAGCTGGTCGTCGAGCACCGCGAGACGTTCAAGCTCCACATCGACGGGTGCCCGAAGTGCGGCTCGTACGTGGCGACGGTCGAACACACGACGCGCATCGTGCGGGCGCTGCCCAAATGCGGCCAGTTGCCGCCCGCGTTCGAGGCCAAGTTGCGCGCGGCCCTAGCCGATTATCTGGGCGAACCCGGCTAGGGGAAGGTCAGTTGGGGCGCCCGAGCAGTTCACTGACGGGCCGAGGCGTGAGCGGCGGCCCACGATTGCACCGGTGACAGTGACGCGGGCGCGCTTCTCACCACCCCGCGCCCGCAAGCCGCCGCTCACGCTTCCGGCTCCTCAGAAAAACCGTTCTGCTCGAGCATCCGACTGAAGTTCGCGCGTGACCGGTGCTGGTGGTTCGCCTCGCCCGGCTGCTGGCCGAGCCCGGTCGCCTCATCGTCGGGTTCGCTGTGTAGAGCGGATGGCGGAACCGCTGCTCGGTCACCTTCGGTGCCGCCGCGTCGCCAGCGGGATCGACCGCCCGTCCCGCACTTGATCTTCGCACGCGGGGTCGCGAGCCGCTGACGCGGTGCCGGCGGAAGCGGACCGCGAAGTGATCCCACAGGCGGGTTACTCTGCCCCTGCGCTTGTCGCGCCGTTGTGCTGCGGGCGGAGCGACCCGCGCGCGACGGTCGCGGGCTCCGGCACCCACCCGACGAGGCCGCCGGGCAACTGCACCTGAACCCAGCCGCCGCGGCGCGACAGTTCGCGGACCTCCGCGCCGGCGGGAAGCGGCGGTTCGATGCTCGCGGGGTACTCGGCCGCGTTACCCTTTCGCACGTGCGCGTCGCGGGTAAGCACCAGCAGCGGCAGCGCTTCGTCCCGCTCCCGCTGCCGCGCGTCCTGAAGCCACGACACCGCCAGTGCGCCGAGCGCCGGCACGCACGCCGCCGAGAAGAGGAGCCAGAGCGCGTTGCGGCTCATGGCGAACCGGGCGACCGCGGCGCACGCGGCCAGCCAGAGCGACCCCGCGATGAGCCACGCGTCGGCCGGCGACATGCGGCTGCTGACCGCGCGCGCCTGTCGCGGGCGGCCCTGTTTCGTGAGCTCGCCCTCAGTGGGGAACAGGACCCGGGCGCGCGCGTCGTCGAGCTCCACCTGAAGCGGGCGCGAGAACCGCGCGGCCGCCAGGCCGTCGTGAAGGGCCGCGATGCTCCGCCCGAGAGCGCCCGCGAGCCGGTGCGCGCGGCCCCGCGCCAAGGCGAGGTCCGGGGTGCGGTGCCCCTGCGCCCAAAGCTCGTCGTAGCCGGCCGCGGCGCGCGCGAACGCGGGTCGCGCGCGGTCGGCGTCGGTCCTCGCCTCGACGCCCTCGGAGAAGGCACGCTCGGCGCCCGCGAGAACGGGGTCCGGTTCGCCACCGCCCGCGGGCACGGCCGAGAGGAGCAGGGCGAGGAGGAGAGCGGGGCGCCTCACGCCAGCGCCTCCAGTTTCGCGACCGCGGCTTCGGCGCTAGCGGCGAGCGCCGCCCCGGTGCCGCCCGCGGGGGCGAACCGCGCCTCGTCGCACGCGCGGAACACGGCAACCGCCTGTGCCGCGGCGTCGCCCGCGACCCCCAGTTCGTGCAGCGCGGCGGTGATTTCCGATGGTGTAACCGCGGACCCGGGCAGCGGGAACCGTGCGCGGAGGTAGCCCAGCACCGCGTTCGCGACGGCCGCCGGAGGTTCGGGGGCGCGGCGCGCCCTGCGGATGAGGTCGAGGGCACGGCGGGCGGCACGCGACCGCCGCAGCCGCGCGACCCGGGCCGCGTCGG
>JBJSXS010000748.1:0-2000 GCA_046086545.1 Gemmata sp. | reverse complement strand
GTGAGCGTGACGCCGTCGGCGGCCACCGTCAGGCACCGCTGCGGCCGCGACTCGTAATCACGGTTGCCGATCAGCCGCAGGTGCGCCAGCGACGGCTCGCGCCCGTCGGCGGTCATCCCGATGCGGTCCGTCAGGCGCAGTGCGACCACCCCGCGCGCGACGGCGGCGTCGAGTTCGGCGGGCGTCTGAAACTCCACCAGCACCGCGGCCGCGAACACGGTGATGCGCTCGCGCTTACTGGCCCACCGCTGGAGCAGGTCCGCGACGCCCGCCGGGACCGGGCGCGTGCCGTGCCGGTTCAGCGTCTGCACGATCATCGGCAGCGTGAGGCCCGACTCCAGGCCCCTGTAGGTCTGCTCCGGGGTCAGCTCGAGCGTGCAAGCCGGGCCGATGCCCTTCCACCCGGCGAACCGCGAGAGGGCCGCGACGAGCGTGGGGGTCAGCCCCTGCCGGTACGCCAGGATTTCGGCGTTCGGCTGCACCATGAGCGTCTGCGGGAACGCGGGCGGCGCGGGCGGCTCTTCGTCGCCGAACAGCAGGTGCCTGCCGAGCGGCGACAGCCGGACGAACTCACCCACGACCTCGACCGCGCCGAGCGGGTACGCGACGCCGAGCAGATACCCGCGGACCCAGCCGGCGCCCTTGTCGCTCGCGGCCGACGGCGGCAGCACCCCGGCCCAGGACGGGTGATGGGACCAGAGCCAGTCCGCCACCGCGTCCGGGGTCACGAAGTCGCGCGCCAGCAGGAGGGCGAGCAGCCCGGCGGTCGGGGTGGGCGAGAGCCCGCTCTCGGGCGGCGCGTACCCGGCGAGCGGCCCCCACGGTTCGATCAGCGGCAGCGCGGTCAGCAGGTCCGCGAGCAGGGCGGGCAGCGCGCCGTCCCAGGCGCGCGGGAACGCGCCCGCCCCCAGCGCCCCCTCGCGCTCCGCGAGCAGGCCCACCGCGTGCGCCCACAGGAGCGCGAGCACGCCCGCGTCGGCCACGGGCGCGAGCTGATCCACCGGCGGCGCGGACAGCACCGGGTCGTTCTGGAAGCGCAGCAGGTCGCGCTTGAACAGCGTGTTCCCCTGCGTGAGCCGCACCGGGTCGGCGCTCACCTGCTGCCACGCGGCGGCGAGGCGCAGCGGCCAATCCAGCCCGTCCGCCTGGCGCGGGTGGACCGCCACCCCGAGGTCCTCGCTCCCCAACTTCGGAAGCCCGAGCTCCTCGCCCCGCGCGCGGGCCGCGATCCCGGGGTGCGCGAACACCACCGCGTTGTGCGTGCCCGCGGCGCCGAACCAGCCGGCGAAGTCGCTCACCTCGGGGTCGCCCGCGGCCAGCGTGGGGAACAGCAGGCCGCTCTCGAGGAGCGACTGAACGGGGCCGAACCCGTCGCTGTGATCGAGGGCCGCGAGGAGCGTGAGCAGGTGCCCGACCTTCCACCGCGGCTGCCGGCTGAGGCCGACGAGGGCGATCAGCTTCCGCGCGGCGGGCGGCTGGTCTTTGATGCGCCGGTCGATGACGGGCGCGTTCGTCAGGGTCGCGACCGCCCTCTCGAGAAGCTCCTCGACCGGCAGGCGGGACCGCGGGCGCACGAGCTTGTCGGCGACCGCCCGCAGGAGCGGTTCGGCGTACCGCGCGAGCGCGCCGCGGCAGCGCTCGGACCAGTCGGTTTCGGGGTTCGCGGGCATCGAGTTGTTGTATGGCGGCCGGGCGCGGTGTCTGTTCGTTGTCCCGCGCCCCGTGCGGGACGGGGGAACACAGGCGGCGCCCTACTTGCCCACCACCTGCGGCGTGTGGCCCATCTTGCGGAGCTCGTCGAGGACCGCGTCGAGGCGCCCGGGGCGGATGAGCAGCACCTTCTCCGAGAGCCGCCCCGCGACCTCCGCGGACAGCTTCTTGCGCGCGAGCAGTTCTTCCGCGAGCACCGCGTCCTCTGTGAGGACGAGGCACACGCGACGATGCAGCTTGGCCGGCAGGCGGGCGGTCGGGTTGGTCATGTGTGTCTTCGTGGGACGGGC
>JBJSXS010000747.1:0-4111 GCA_046086545.1 Gemmata sp. | reverse complement strand
TGAGCTTGTGGCACTCGAACAGCGTACTGGAGTCGTATCCGCCCCAGTTATTCGCCGATTGGGTGATGCTCGGAAACACCAGACCTCAAAGTGTGATCCGCATGAACCGCCGTGACTTCCTCGCCGCCTCCGCCCTCACCGCCGCGGGGGGCCTGTGCGATCCGCTTGCCCGCGCGGCAGAGCCAAAGTCTCCCGCGTTCAAGGGCAAGGCGGAAGCCTGCATCTTCATCTGGCTCGGCGGCGGGATGGGGCAGATCGACACGTTCGACCCGAATGCTAAGGGGCGGAATAAGGGCACCCCGAAGAAGGCCGGGTCGCTGTACGATTCGATCCCGACCGCGGTTCCGGGCGTGCGCGTGTGCGAGCACCTCAAAAAGACCGCGGGCGTGATGGATCGGGTGACCGCCGTTCGCACCGTGAACCACAAGGTGATCGACGAACACGCGTTCGCGACCAACCTCGTTCACACCGGGCGCGTGACGAGTGGGAACGTCGTCTATCCGAGCATCGGGTCCATTGTGGCACACCAGCGCGGAGCCGCGGCGCAGGACGTGTCCCCGTACGTCCTCATCGGTTACCCGAACGTGAGCCGCGGTCCCGGGTTCCTCGGCTCGAACGCTGGCTACGTGTACCTCACGGACACCACCAGCGGCCCCGCCGGGTTCACGCGCCCGTCTGACGTTGACGAGAAGCGGGCCGCAGACCGCCGAAAGCTCCTAGACGCGCTGGGCGGGGGCACGAAGCCGGGCTCGTCGGTCGCGGAGTACGAACAGGCGCAAGCGGATGCGCTGCGGCTCGCGGGCCCGTCGTTCCTCAAGCACTTCGACTTGAAGACCGAGCCCGCGAAGCTGCGCGAGAGCTACGGCGGCGAGTTCGGCCAGCGGTGCCTGCTATCGCGGCGCCTGGTGGAAGCCGGCGTGCGGTTCGTGGAGGTGTCGCACAACCTGAACTTCCTCAACGGCACCGGCTGGGACGTTCACAACGACGGGATCGACAAGCAGCACCTGCTCATTCAGGAGATGGACGCGGCGCTGTCGGCGCTGATCCTCGACCTCGAAGCCAAGAAGAAACTCGACACCACGCTCATCGTGATCGGTACGGAGTTCGGGCGCCCGCCGGAGTTCGACGGCGGCGGCGGGCGCGGGCACCAGGGCACGGCCTTCAGTCTCGTCCTTGCCGGCGGCGGGCTGAAGCACTGTGGCGCGTACGGCGTCACCGACGACGCGGGGAAGACCATCGTGACGGACGGGGTGTCGGTCCCCGACTTCCACGCCACGGTCCACACCGCGCTCGGGATCGACCCCGCGAAGGAGTTGTTCGACGGCCCACGCCCGGTGCCTATCACCGACGGCGGCAAACCGATCCGCGCGCTGTTCGCGTGAGCTCGACCGTTATTGGTCCCGGTCTCTGGCCTCTCCCACCTACGGCGAGGGACTGAAGCAATGTCAGTTCTTCGCGTCTCCCGGCAGGAGCGCCTGCGGACGCTTGTGCAACATCGCCTTGCCTCCTGTGTACGTCACCTCCCACACGCGGTCGAACACGCCGTCCTTCCACTTGTCCGGCACTTCGGGGTACCCGAGCGCCTGCGCGAGTTCCGGGATGTTGCCGTGGTGCCAGCAGATGAGGACCGTTTTGCCCGCGTACTTGGGGTTGCCGAGCAGCTCCTTTGCGAGCGCGTCATAGCTCTCGTGGCCGAACCGCGCATCGAGCTTTAGCCCCAGTCGCTTCGCGAGCGGCGCGACCGTTTCCTCGGACCGGTCGCTGTTCTTCGACGGACCCGCGGCGAAGATGAATTCGGGCCTCGGGAACGGCTCCGGCCGCGCCTCCGACTTCTCGAACAGCTCGTGAAGTGCCGCGGCCCGGTTCTTCCCCGTCGCGCTCAGCCTGCGGTCGCTTTGGTCGTCGGGCTTTTCCGCGTGTCGGATGATGAGTACGCGCGCCGGATGCGTGTTGGGCTTTGCCCCGGCGCACCCGACGGTGCAGAGGCAGGCGGCGACTGTGGTGATGGTCCGAACGAGCATGTGGTCCTCCCGCGTCCCAGTTTACACGAGCCACAAAGGAACGCGAGTGGCCCAGCGGCAACGACCGCCGGACCGCCTTCTTGCGTGTGACGTCCCGCGGGCCGAAGCTCACGAGGCCTTGAATCGAGGTGTCGGTGGTACACCCCTTAATCGCTTCTTGCGACTTCTTGATCAGGTTGGCGTGCCGGTCCACGTGGTCGACTATCAAGGCCGGGACGATGTGGTGCTGGTCGTCGCCGAAGTCGTGTTTCGGCAGCTTGCGGGTAGCATACTGGACCCAGCCCGATCGCCCGATCACCTTGCCGCACGACGCGACGGCGTTCATGTTCTGACGGCTACCAGCATGAACGCGTCCGACATACGGCGTGGCCCCACGCCGGGCTGCTTCTTGAAACGGTCGGCAGCGTCGCCGTGGTTCTCTGCGCCCCGGTTGCCCCGCTTGAACAATTCGTTTGGCGTTGTAGGCGTGACGTGCTCCCATCAGATGATGTGGCTGCGGCGCGTTAGAGCGGGAACATGCGCGACGGGGGTGTCAGGAAAGCGAGCAGCGGGACCACTTCTCGTTGAGCGATGCCCCGGGTGGGTGCGTCGCGCCGTCACTTCGCCTTCAGGCGCTCGATGAGGAAGTCCGCGGACGTCCTGTACCTCTCGTGCGTCTTCCCGGGGTACACCAGCACGCACTCCACGCCCACGATCTTGAGCTGCTCCTGAAGGATCATGCCGAGCAGCGCGGAGTGAGTCGGGTCGTCCTGGCTCTCGCCCTTGACCGGCTGCTTCTTCTGGGTCGGGTACTCCATGAACACCGGCGGGTCGTCCTTCGTGACGTGCGTCAGCGGCGAGTACTCGGCGATCCACGGCAAGAGCTTCTCGCGCTGCTCGGCGAACTGCGGAAACGCGCCGTCACGGTTGGCGGGCGTGCGGACGCCGAACGCGTGCCCGCCGTACCGGGCGTTAGGGATCCACTCGCGGAGCACCTTCGGGTCGAGTGTGGTCTGCGCGCCGCTCACCGCGACCACGAACAGGCGCGTCGACTCGCGCGCGACGGGGTCGGCGCTGTTCGGGTCGGCCATGTCGGCGTGGAACGCGAGCCACAAGGACGAACACGCGCCGGCGGAGCCCCCGGTCGCGGCGATGCGCTGCTTGTCGATGTTCCAGTCTTTGGCCTTCGAGCGTACGAACTGGAGCGCTCGCGCGGCGTCTTCGAGCGGCCACTTCACCGGCGGCTTGACGCCCGCGACATCGGCCTGCGTCACGAGCCGGTAGTTGATCGCGACGACCGAGATGCCCGCGTCGAGGTACCGCGCCACGCCCTGGCGGTAGCCGCTCTTGTCCCCGTTCACCCACCCGCCGCCGTGGATCAGCAAAACCGCGGGCGTCGGTTTGTTGCCGCCGGCTTGCCAGAAATCTAGTACCTGCCGCGCGTGCGTGCCGTAGGGCACATCGGCCGCGGTGCGTGCGAGAGCGGGCCGAGGCGCGACCGCCGGCGGGTCGGCGGCGCGAAGTGCTGTTGGCACCAGCACGAGCGAACAAACGAGAGTGCAGAGGCGCATCGGTCCTGCCCAGAGGAGGGGAGGGTAAGGGCAGGTTAAGCTACGGCGCGCACCTGAAAACGCTTAGCCACGGCCCCGTGGGCACTGTGCCTGCGACCTCACGGCCCGATGGCCTCGGACCCGCGTTCGCCGGTCCGGATACGCACGCAGTCTTCGAGCGGCAGGACGAAGATCTTGCCGTCTCCGATGGTGCCCGTCTCGCCGGTGCGGGCCGCGTGTACGATCGCTTCGACGGTGGCCTCAACGAACGCCTCGTTCACGGCGATTTCGAGTTTCAGTTTGGGGATCAGTTGGATCTGCACTTCCGTCGTGCGGTACACCTCCGTGTACCCGCGCTGGCGCCCGCACCCGCGGACGTCGCTGACGGTCATCAGGTACACGTCCCGGGTGGCCAGTGCCTTCTGAACGTCCTCGAGCTTTTCGGGCCTTATGATCGCGACGATGAGTTTCATGGTTTCGTGGTGTGGGGTGAGTGCGGGTATGAGTGCCGCACCCAGGCGCCCGCGAAAAGGGAGCACCCCCTTGCCCCCCCCCCCCCCC
>JBJSXS010000746.1:0-2303 GCA_046086545.1 Gemmata sp. | reverse complement strand
GCGCGGGGCACGCTCACGCACTACCAGGCCGACAAGTTGCTCCGCGGACGCTGGCAGGGTCTGGTGCTCGGCCCGTACACGGTGCTGGCCCCGCTCGGGCGCGGCGGCATGGGCAGCGTGGTGTACCTGGCGCGCGACCGGCGCGTCGCGGACCAAATCGGCGATTCGGACCTCCTCGCGCTCAAAGTGTTCCCCAACCGGAAGGCGGCCGCGGACCCGAGGGCGCTGGCCCGGTTCCGGCGCGAGATGGAGTTCGGCTGTAGGGTCGGGCACCCGCGGGTGGCACGCACGTTCGCGGCCGGCGAAATGGACGGCGTGCATTTCATCGCGATGGAGTTCGTCCCGGGGCACACGCTCCGGCACGTCGTGGTCGAGCGCGGCCCGCTTGCGGTGGGCGACGCGGCCCGCGTCTTCGCCGACGTCGCCGACGGTCTGGCACACATCCACGAGCGCAGCATCGTCCACCGGGACGTGAAGCCCGGGAACGTGATGGTGCGGCCCGACGGCCGCGCGGTGCTGCTCGATCTCGGCCTCGCATACCTGCCGGGCGAGGTGCTGCCCGCGGACCCCGCCATCGTCGGCGGGCGCGGGTACACCGTTGGCACCATGGACTACCTCGCGCCGGAACAGGCCCGCAACGCGAGCGCCGTTGGCCCCGCCGCAGACCTCTACAGCCTCGGGTGCGCGCTGGTGTTCGCCCTCACGGGATCGGTCCCCTTCCCCGCAGCGACGACACTGGAGAAAGTGCGGCGTCACCGCACCGACCCGCCGCCTGACCTCGCGGGCGCGCCCGCCGAGTTCACGAAACTGGTTCATCGGCTACTGGCTAAATCACCAGCGGCGCGCCCGGCTTCAGCCGCCGAGGTGCGCGACCTGCTTACGGAGTGGGCGACGGAGCCGCCGGCCGCGCCCGGCGAGAGCGCGCTGGCGCTGGCCGATGCACCTGGCACCGACGCAAGTTTGTGGGCCGCTGCCCCCGGTGACGACTTGCCGGATGGGATGTCGCTCGAAGAGTTGCCCTGCGAGGACTTACCGCTCGAGGAAATCCCAGAAGAGGTTTACGAACTGCCGCCCGAGGAACCGGAACGTCCGGCGAAGCAATCGGGGTGCGCGGGACCGGTGGTGCTGCTCGTGGCTCTGTGTGCTTGCCTACGGTGGATGTGAAAATGCTCACGGCGGATCGGGGCGGCTCAATCCTGGCTGGCAGAGTTCGCCCACATAGGGAAAGTGGCGCCTCGGCGAGTTGCGTGCAAACCGACCCAGCCTGCCCTACACCCGAAACTCCCACAGGAAGCACTCCAGCGGGCCGTTGAAGAACGGCTCCTTGTGAACCACCTTTAACTCCACTTTGCGCGCGAGCATCGAGTTGCTGGTGAAAACCAGCAACCGCCAACCGGGCCAGTGCGCTTTCGCGGTCGCGCCGAGCATCGCGTACAGACCGATCAGTTCCTCCTCTTCACCGATGCGCTCGCCGTAGGGCGGGTTGCAGATCAGCACGCCGGGCGCCCCTGCGGCAGGGCGCGCGTCGCGGACGTCCTGTCGCTGGAAGCGCAGCAGATTGCCGACGCCGGCAGTGCGCGCGTTGGCGTGGGCAAAATCGATTGCGTCCTGCCGCACGTCCGAGCCGCAGATCGTGGCGGGCAGGTCCCTGAGTACCGCGCGGCGGGCGTCGTCGCGGATCGCGTTCCACAGCGGGCGGTCGAAGTCGGGCCACCCCTGGAACGCGAACCACTTGCGCGTCAGGCCCGGGGGCCGGTTGAGCGCGATCCACGCGGCCTCGATGCAGAACGTGCCCGACCCACAGAGCGGGTCGACCAGAGGCGTGAACGGGTTCCAGTTCGCGCGCATGAGCAGCCCGGCGGCGAGCGCCTCGTTCAGGGGCGCGATGGTCTGGATCGGACGGTAGCCGCGCTTGTGCAGCGAACTCCACGAACGGTCCAGGCTCAGCACCGCGTGATTCTTCGACACGTGCAGGTTCAGGCCGATCATCGGCTGTTCGGTGTCCACGCTGGGCCGCCGCCCGGTGCGCTCGCGGAACTGGTCGCAGATCGCATCCTTCACCCGTCGGGCGGCGTACTGCGAGTGCGTGAGCGCCGAGTCTCGCACGTTGCAGTCGACCGCGAGCGTCTGGTCCTGGGTCATCCAGTCGGACCAGTTGAGCGCTCGCACCGCGTCGTACAGTTCGTCCGGTGTGCGAGCCTCGAACTCCTTGATCGGCCGCAGCACACGGACCGCGGTGCGGAGCCACAGGCAGGCGCGGTACAGCATCGCCGGGTCGCCGTCGAACGCCGCGCCGCCGCGCC
>JBJSXS010000745.1:0-3062 GCA_046086545.1 Gemmata sp. | reverse complement strand
TCACCCGCGGCAGAGCGGGCCGAGTTGCAGGCCAAACTCGCCGAATTGCTCGATCGCCTGAAAGCAGCACCGCTCCTCAAGAGCGACGTTGCGCCGCCAATGCCGCCGCCGAAGGTGAAAAGCGACCTTGTAGGGCTGAGCAAGGGTGGTATCGATCCGATCAAAGAGGGCTTGAACCTGTTTCGTGCCAATGACTTCGAGGCGGCGCGACTGATTTTCCAGTTGATCGATACGACCGCGATGGCGAAGAGCGACCGGGCATTTGTTCGTTACATGTACGCGACGTCACTACGACGCACCGGCCGCACGGCGGACGCCGAGACTGTTTACCGCGAGGTCGCTAACACTGGGGACGACGAGTTCCTGGCCGGCTACGCCGCACAGCAACTTTACCTGATTGGTTCAGAGCGAAACCTTCAGACCCAGCTTGAACAACTTCGCGCCCGCGCGAAATCTAAATAATTTGTGAGCGGATTCCCAGTTTTTATCCACATCTTCTGCCTCTATGGGCGATTCCGGTGATACAAGAACTGCATGGCGCCACAACCGAAGCGCGCCAACTGCTCGCGGAAATCGGACTTCGGTTCAAAGCGGGGGATGTGGCCGAAGGGTTGCTTGAGCGGTTTGAACAGCTGCTAACCACAATCCTTTCGCAAATGTCGAACGCGGCGGCTATTCCGCCCGAACTGCGAAACGAAATTGCGGATCTACTGGAACTGGTACAAGCAACGGTTGCAACCGGAACCCAATGGCTGGACGCGGCAGGTGCCGAACTAGCATCCCAAAATACTCAGGCCCGCCTACGCCGCGCGTACGGCGTCCCTTAACCGGAACCTTACGTTCGCAACCTTATGGCTACTCCCGTCGCGAACCTTCCGGCCTTGATTCCGCCCGCCACGGCGGACACATCCGCGCCTACAAACAAGCAGACGACCGGGGCTTCTGGCAGCTCATTCAGCCCATTCCAATCGGTCCTTGCTTCAGCCCTAAATCAGCAGACGGCTGAGACCGCCAAGGTAACCGCGACCGAAGACACGAACAACAACCTTGAAACCGGGCTCGAAACGGAAAGCGAGGCCGATCAGAAGGCTCTCGCGGCAGATGCGTCCATCGCCGGGCTTTTGGTGCTCGTTCCTCAAGTGCTTTCGCAGCCAGATAATGCGTCCATCGCTCAGGCCACTGGCCTGGTAACGGAAGGTCTGACGGCCTCGACAGGGCTGGGCGACGCGGCACAGCCGACTATCGACGCGACTGGGACGGGTAACCGGACACGTGCCGACCAACTACAACTCGATCGTGCTGTGGCGGCACTACCAAATACCGACACGTTGGCCGCGCCGTCGGTGCCCTCGGTTACGGCTCTGTCGAATCCGAGCGCCGCTCAGACCGACGCAGCGGTTCCGGTGACGACCGATGCCACACAGACCCCTGCCACGATCCCGAGCCAGGTGCTGCCAGGCGGTCCAAGTATTCCGGCCCAGGCACCGATCGTCGCAAACTTGATTCCGCCCGTACCTGCGCCCGCGAACCTGAGCGTTCAGGTGCCGCCGGTTCCCGAACCGATGGCCGCTGTAGCCCCATCGGCCCTCCCATCTGCGCAACTCGGGCAGCGGCCGGCGACCGCCGGCGAGCAGTTCGTCGCCGACGCGACGGCCGGCGCACGGCTCGCTGCCACCGCGACGGGGTCGGTGGAGTTCGCGAACACGCTAGCCCAAGATGTCACGGTGCCGGCTGTGTCCGCGGCGCCGGACCTCGCTCCGCCCTCCGTAAGCGGTGCGGAACCACTTGCGCCCGTCGCGGTCTCGCCATTGATCGGGGGAGTGGACGTCGCCGGCACCGCGTTCGGCGAATCGGACGCCAGCGAAACGGTTCCGGCCGCGACCTTTGGTCGTGCGGTTGCGGACATCGCACGTGCGACCGCGCCGTCGCAGTCGCCGCTCGCGACAGACGTGACCGTCGCGCCGCTAGCCACCGAACCGCCGCCGGTCGAGGTGCCGATAATTAAAGACGAAACACGGTCCACGGACGCGCCGACGGCAAGTCCGCTGCCCGGCGGTGGCCCTACGGCCCCAGCCGCGGTGAAGACCGCCCCGACCGAAGCGACAGCGGTGCGTTCCTCTCCGGCGGCACAGATCTCCGATACGATCGTGACGCATGCGCATGTGCTGGAGCAGAACGGCCGCGTCGAGTTCCAGATGCGGCTCGACCCGCCGGAACTTGGCAGATTACAGATCCGCTTGGTCGCCCGCGGCGACGAAATGCACGGGCATGTGATCGTCGCGAACGAGGCGGTGCGAGGGATGATCGAGAGCCAGTTGCCGGAACTCCGGCAGCGGCTCGAGGCCGCCGGCGTGTCGTTGCAAAGCTTCGACGTTTCGACCGATCCGGGCACCGGTGGCGGGCGCAATCCGTACCGCGACGCCACGACCGAGTTCCTACCGCGGGTTGCGTCGTCTGTCGGCGCTGCACCGCGGCCGCGAGCCGCACGGACCGGCGGCTCGCTCGACGTAACGGTCTGACCCAAAACGCATTCCGTTTAAGATGAGATCAGGAGGCGAACGATGGCGACCAGCGCACTGTCCGGAGTCAGCAACGACCAGTTCCTGCAACTGCTCGTGGCACAGTTGCAGAACCAAGACCCGCTCGACCCCGTAAGCGACAAGGATTTCCTCAACCAACTCGCCACCCTGAACACCGTTCAGGGACTGGGTGACCTCAACGCCAGCTTCAGCCAGATGCTGAAACTCCAACAGTTGACCCAGGGCGCCGACCTGATCGGCAAGACGATCCAGTACACGCCGACCGGCGGCGGCGACAGCAAGACCGGCAAGGTCGATTCGGTCGTGGTGCAGAACGGCAACTACGTCCTCAAGGTCGGTAACGATTCGGTCGGCCTCGGCCAGATTCAGACCGTCACAGCTTGACCCCCTCTCCGCGTCCGCCCACACTGGCATATCAGTGGTGCGGTGGACGCGGTCGTCGCGCCTGCCCCGCTCTCGCTAGAGCACTCATATCTCGAGGGGCCATGGCGCTTAACGCACTTTTTGTGGGCGCGACCGGTC
>JBJSXS010000744.1:0-3592 GCA_046086545.1 Gemmata sp. | reverse complement strand
TTCTTCGCCTCGTCGAGCTGTTTCTTCTGCGGGTCGTTCGCCCCGATGTTAAGGGCGCGCAGGTTGTTCTTCACGATCATCGAGTACGCCTCCTTTGACCCCTGCATCACGGCCGCGGACAGCTTGAGCGGTTCGAGCGACTTCCGCATCCCGTCGCCCACCGCGGCGCCCAGCTCCTCGCCGGCCGCTTTCGGCTTCAGGGCGTTGTTGAGCCACTGGTTGAACTTGTCGGCGCTCTGGCCGAACCCTTCGATTGCGCTCTTGCCCCATGCCTGCAACTTCTGGCCGGCGCCCTCGACCTTAGCGCCTATCTGTTGAACCTGCTTGGACGCGCTCATGATTTGGGCTGCGAGCCCGTCCTGGCCGAGCGCCGAAGCGGCCGCGCCGCCAATCTGGAGGAGCCCGCTGACCGTCTCTTTGAACCGACCGACCAGTTGCCCGATCGCCTCGGTAACGATCCCGAACGCGATCGCGGACGCCCCGGCCCCGGCTTTGATCGTGTCCCACACGTAGGCCGCTGCGGTTCCGGCGGCCCGAAACGTCATCACCACAACTTCCTGAATGGTGGGCAGCGAACCGGCCCACGCGAACAGCTCGGAGCCGATCTCTCGCACCCAGTCTATAGCTTCGGAGATGGCATCCCCGATCGCATCCCAGACCGCGGTGCCGATGGCAACCGCCTGGTTCCAACCGCGCCCGAGCCAGTCGAAAAACGGCTGCATGAATGCAATGGCTTTCGTCGCGAAATTGGCGGCCCCCTCGACGAGCGGCGCGGCCATGACCGCGACCCCGCGCCACAGCTTGCCGACCGAAGCTTCGAGCCGCTTGAGGCTCTGGCTCGCCACGGCCGCCTTCTTCATCTCCTCGCCGGTGACCGCGAAGCCACGGGCCATTTCGCGGATCTGGTCGGGCGTCTTCGACAGGAGCGGCAGCAGGTACTTGCCGCCGTCCTCGCCAAATGCGTTCATCAAAAATCGCGTGCGCTGGAGCGGGTCTTGCACCTTTTGGAGCGCGTCGAAGATCTGAAAGAACTGCTCGTCGGCGCGGAGCTTGACGAACGCGTTGGCGTCGAGACCCAGACCCTTGAACGCGGCAGACGCTTCCTTCGTGCCCGCCGCGGCGTCGGTCCCGAGCTTGCCCATTGTGACGAGCGATTCAAGGAATTCGCGGGTGTCCTCGCCAACACTCTTTGCGACCCCGGCCATCCCGGTGAACTGTTCGGCCGTGAGCCCCATCGCCTTGGCAATCGCGTCCTGCTTGGCGAGGTCGTCAAGTGTCCCAACCACCTTCTCAGCGGCCAGCCCGAACCCGGTCACGGCCGAGGTCCCGGCCGCCAACCACGGCAGCGCCTTGGCCGCCCCGCCGGCTCCGCCCACGAGCGAGCCGAGCACCCCGTTAGTTCCGCCAGCGCCCCCGCCACCGCCCGCGCCGCCCATGCCGCCCTGAACCTTTTTGCCCCACCCTTGAACGTCCTTTGCGGCGCGGTCCAAACCGGCCTTCAGCCCGTCCGCGTTTGCGGTCAGGATTGCAGACCCGGATGCGATCGCGTTGTACGCCACGGGGGTCCTCATCTCTTCGGGTTGAGGAGCTTCGTTCGCTGGGCCGGCTCGTCGCCTCTCGGGTCGGCCTGCTTTCGGCCCGGTCTGGGAATGCGCCGCACCTTCGCGCCCGGCAGCGCGGCCAGTTGGGCCGCCAGCACCGCCAGGTTCTGCTTCCGCAGACCGAACCGCGGGAGCAGGTCTTTCGGATCGACCTTTGAGCCCCAGGCCCGGCACTGCGCCGCGCCGGCGATTGCGGCCGCGGCCTCGGCCCGGTCCGCGGGGAACCCGTTCCGCTCCCGGAACAGCTTCCAGAACGCGAACTCGGCCGCGCTCATCGCGAGGATCTCCGCGAGCGGGCGGCCGAGGGCGAGGCACAGGTGGCCGGCGAATGTCAGCTCGTCGTCGTCGGCGACCCGCCCTTTCCCGGCTCACCGGCCGCCTTCCCGTCTACGCCGTTCCGCCGCGCGACTTCGGTCGCGATTGCTTCCGCGATGGGCACCGCGAACCCGATCAGGTCGGCCTCTTCGAGCAGTTTGTTCCCGCCCGCGTCACAGACAGCCAGCGCGACGACCTTGGCCTGGAGCGTAAGGCCGCTGCCCGGCTCGGTGCCGTGCTCGCGCGACCACTCGAACAGCTCCTGGCGCTCGCCGAAGGTCAACGGGCGCAGCAGACACCCGAACCCCTCGAACTCGAACGGCACCGGCTTGCCTCGCGCGCCGGCCAGCACATCGGCCTTTGTCATCGCTTCCCCTTTCGCCCCACGGGTGGCCCGTTACGGGGCCTCGCCCTGGACCGTGACCATTGTCTCGAACTCGGTGATTTTGTCGGCCTCGAGCGCGTCGGTTTTGTTCTGCGTGACGATCCCCGGCACAATCACCTCGGTGTCGCCGTCGTCGTCGGGGATCGTGATCTTGAACAGGTTGAACGTCTTGTTGGCCTGGTGCGCGACCCGCAGAGCCTCCATCCGCGAGAACCCCGCGTTGGTGAACTGCTGTTTGATTGAGAACTCGCCCCCGTCGAGCAGGGTCGCGATCTTGCGGACCTTTCCGCCCGGCAGATCGAGCCGCTTCGATTCCACAATGCCGGTGGTGTCGCTGGGCACGCCCAGGGAGGTGATCATCCCCACGACGGTGTACGCCGCGCCGGTCGCGGCCCCGGTGCCGCCGTCGTCGATCTCGCACGTCCCCCCGAAGCCGATGCTCTCGTCGCCGACCGCCATAGCAGGCTCCTCACGTTTGCGGGCTGAACCACAGGCTGAACGTCTGGCCCGACACCTGGAACGCGTCCTCGGTGACGAGCTCGTCACCGTCGCCCTGCGCGAAGCAACCGTGGACCCCGTTGGGCCGATCGCGCCAAGCTGCTACCCCGGCCGCCCGGTCCCCGCACAGCCGGCTGGCCACCGCCGCGAGGATCTGCTCGGCCACGGCCTGGGTGCGCGAGTAGCACTCGATGCGGACCTCGTGGCTCTGCAACCCGGACCGCCCGTCGATCGTCTTCACGTCCCCGCCGCCCTGTCGGAAGTAGACGATGTAATCGGCCGCTGTCTCCTGCGTCGGCTTCGAGGGGAACACCCGCGCGCCGACCAGTGCCGCTATTGCGGTGCTGGTGAGCAACCGCTGGGCGATCGCTTCGCTAGCGTTGGCCGGTGCCGGCACGTCACTTTCTCCCGCCCAACTTCGCCATGACCCGTGAGTGCTGGCGCGCCAGCTCTTTGTTCGTCGCCGCGCCCATTGCGGCGACCGCCGCGGCCCCGGCCGGCCCCTTAACGGCGGCCCACGCGCGTTCGCGGTACGGGTTCGGCCGCGCGCCCGGGTGCTTGCCCGAGGTCTGCGCAGTTCTCGGAGCCGCCTTCCGGCGCCGGCTCGCGGCCCGGCCGAGCGACTCGCCCGCGCCCAGCGCGTGCGGCTTGGTGCCGAGCTGAACGAGGTGGTCGTAGAACGCGGGCACCGCCTTGAGCGGTTTCTTCCGCCCGCGGACCTTGACCATCTTGACGACCTTCTTACGCGCGCCCTGAACAGCGTAGCTGGCGTGAACAAGGCAGTGACGCCGAA
>JBJSXS010000743.1:0-6235 GCA_046086545.1 Gemmata sp. | reverse complement strand
AGCGCATGGGCGTGGGCCGCGCGCCCCGGGCACCCGGTGTGCGCGGCGGCGAACTGCTCGTAGGTGCGCCACGCGGCCAGCGCCGTTTTCCACGCATCGATGGCGTCGGGGCGCAGGCGGGCCCGCTCGGCGTCCGTGGTCCCCGGCCGGTCCACACGCGCCTGGCTCCGCTCAGCCTGCTCGTGCTTGCACAGCGCCAACAAGAGAGTGGCCTCGGCGCGCCCGACCTCGGACGACATCCGGTCCACGATGTATTGCGCGCCGAACTGGGCCCAGTGCTTGTTGAGTTGCTCCTGCGCGGCGGCCTCGGCCGCCGGGTTCTTCTCGACCTCTGCCCGCCCCAGCGCGAGGTACAGGTCGGCGGCGGTCGCGGCCCAGGCGCTCACCTGCTGGTCCGCGTCCCGGTTCAGCCGCAGGCGCTCCAGCCCGGTGGTGAACGTTTCCTGCTTGCCGACGAGGTCCTTCGCCGCGTCCTGGAACTGGCCGCGCTGGATGCGCTCGCGTGGGTTGGGCAACTCGATGAACGCGACCGCCAGGCTGCCGGCCGCGGCCCCGCCCAGGCGCTCGGCGGCGCGATCGGGAATCCCGAGCCGCAGCGGCACCTGGAACACGCCCGGTGGCAGTTGCTCGCGGCGGTAGGCGTCATACAACCGGCGCCCGGTGGCGGCGCGGTCCGTGCCCCCGAGTTCGACCGGGAGAAACAGGCGCGCGGCCCGGCCGTACACGAACGCGGACGCCGAGGTGCCGTCCTCGGGCGGGTTCCAGAACGTCGGCTTCGGCTCCGGGAACGCGTCCCGCAGCGCCCTCGCCCCGAGTGCGAGCTTGACCCCGAGATCGCCCTTGAGCTTCGTTTCGATGACCGCGAGGCGGGGTGCGAGCGCGTTCGGTGGCACCGCGAGGAACGCGGTCGCTTTCTTGGCATCTTCAACCGTCGCCCCGCTGCCGTTCTCCCCCTCGAACCACGCCTTTGCGGCGTCCGGGTTCGCGCGCAACCGCGCGAGGGTGCTCACGGGTTCGGGGAACGCGGCCCCGCGCCACGGGTCGTAGAGGCGCACGTCGGCCCCGTCGCGCACGCCGACCGCCCAGAACGGGCCGCGCGGCGCGCCGGTGACCAACCCCTTCTTGTCGGCCGTGAAGACGGGCATCGCGGCCGGCAGCGCGGCCGCGTCCGGCGGTCCGATCAGGCAACCGTCCACCTCCAACTGCTGGAGGAGTGCAAGGAACACGTACATGCGCTCAATCCCGGACCCGGACCCGCGACGCAGAACCGCTGTCGGCGGCAGCGCCGTGCCCTCGGCGCGGTCGGGGCGTTCCGAGCGTATCCATGGGCGCAGGTACACCTGTCGGCACACCCACGCGAACGCCGTGTCTGCCCGGTCCTTCACCGGTACGGTACCCAGGTCCAGCGAGCGGGCCGCATCTCTCAGGTAGAAGCAGTCGGCCAGGTACGCGGCGTCGTACGCGGTGAAGGTCGGGCTGCGAACCTCCTCGCGGTCCTCTGCGGTCAGTGGCACGAGTTCGGTTAGCTTCGCCAGCTCCGAGTCCGGCATCGCGGGCAGCGGCTCCCTGTTTTGAGTGTTGAGGTCGCTCACGAGGCCCGCGAGCGCGGCGCGCACAGATGTGGTGTCGGTGTCCTTCTTGAGCCGCTGCCCGGCAACTTTCCACGGGTCGCCCTTCGGGGCCGTGGGCGCCTCGTCCTTGACGCCCTCGGGCGCCTTCCCGCACCCGACCGCGCCGGCGAGCGCCGCGAAAGCGGTGAGGAGCACAGCGGGGGTCAGACCGGGGCGGATGCAGTTGAGCGGACACTTGCTGCGGGTCATGCGGTCCATCCCGTTGTTGGCTGTCACTCAACCGGGCCCGCTCAGCGCGGCCCGGACGCACAGGCACGCTGCGATCACACCGGGCAGCTCGTCGAGCGGGATCATGTTCGGGCCGTCGCTCTTGGCCGCGTCCGGGTTCGGGTGCGTTTCGAGGAACACCCCGTCGCACCCGGCTGCCACCGCGGCCCGGGCCAGCACCGGCACCATCGCGCGGTCCCCGCCGGTGCGGTCCCCCAGCGCCCCCGGTTTCTGTACGCTGTGGGTGCCGTCAAAGATCACCGGCGCGCCGGTTTCTTGCATCCAGGGCACCGACCGCATGTCGTTCACCAGCAGCCCGTACCCGAACGTGGTGCCGCGCTCGGTGAGCAGGACGTTGCCGGTGCCGTACTCCGCCAGCTTGGCGACAACGTTCTTCATATCCCACGGGGCCATGAACTGCCCCTTCTTCACGTTCACCACGCGGCCGGTTTTGCCACACGCCTCAAGCAGATCGGTCTGCCGGGCGAGAAACGCGGGCACCTGGAGGATGTCGCACACCTCGGCCGCGGGCGCCGCCTGCCCGCACTCGTGAATGTCGGTGGTGACCGGCAGGCCGGTGGAGCGCTTGACCGCGTCGAGGGTCTTCAGCCCTTCCTGAAGGCCGGGGCCGCGGAACGACTTGCCCGAACTCCGGTTCGCCTTGTCGAAGGAGGCCTTGAACACCAGTGGCAGCCCGAGCCGGTCCGCGTACCCCTTTAGCGCGTCTGCGATCCGCAGGGTGAGGTCGTGCGACTCGATGACGCACGGGCCGCAGACCCACAGCAGCGGGTTGCCCGCGCCCACCTTATAGCTACCGACGGTCACCTGGGACGGGTTCGGCATCGGACATTCTCCAGAGGGCACGAAGCGCCCTATTAGCTGTTGCGCACCAAGTATGGCAAGAGCAACACGGAACACATTCAGACCACTTCCGGAGTAAAGGAGGCCGGTTTCGTGGATCGGAAAAAGTTGCTATCGTTTTGTAAGAACGCACTTGGTACAGTTCGCCGCCTTCGCGGGGTCGAGTCGGACCGGCCGCGGGGCGTCCCGCTCAAGGACGAGCGGGATCGGGGCTGGAGGGTTTCCCGTGGCTCGCCGCAGTCTGCGCCACAAACTGATGCAGGGACTGGTCCTTGTGACCGTGAGCATCGGCGTGCTGGCGTGCGGTACCGCCTACGGCATCTACCACTATTACACGAGCAACAAGGTCACCCTCCGCAAAC
Source organism: Gemmata sp. (assembly GCA_046086545.1). Taxonomy (GTDB): domain Bacteria; phylum Planctomycetota; class Planctomycetia; order Gemmatales; family Gemmataceae; genus Gemmata. The sequence goes on along the minus strand of JBJSXS010000743.1, from coordinate 3,174 downwards.
TCAACGAGCTCGAGGAGGTGACCCGCCTGCTCGCGGTGTTGAGCACGTTCGACCAGGTCGGTGTGCCCGAGGACGGCGAGCGCGACGTGTTGATCGTGGCGAACACCCGGGCGCACCTAGACGAGTTCCGCCGGCTGCACGCGTACAACGTGCAGGCCGGGCTGGACCCGGACGGGGGCGACATGGAGCGCGGGCTGGCGGCCCAACTCGAGCAGCAGCTCAGCGCGCTCGGGTCCGCGGTCAAGAAGGTCAGCGACAAGCCGGACACCACGAGCGAGCGCTCCACCCGGATCCGCAGCAACCCGGCGGTCCGGGAGCCGTACGAGAGGTCCCGGCGGGTCGCCGAGCAGTTGCGGCAGGCGCTCATCGACGACATCAAGCAGAGCGGGGAGGAGTCGAAGGCCGCCATCACCCGCACGCTCTGGCTCGTCGGCTTCGCGATGGGGTGGTCGCTGGCGCTGGTCGGCACCATGCTCTATTACTTCCGCGTGTGGATGTTCGCACCCATCAAGGAGCTGCAGGCCGGCGTGCAGCGGGTCCACGGCGGGAACTTCAACCAGCCGATTCGGCTCACCTCCGGCGACGAACTCCAGGAACTCGCGGACGAGTTCAACGCGATGATCGCCCGGCTGCACGCGGTGTACGCCGACCTCGCGCGTCAGGTGAACGAGCGCAGCCGCCAGCTCGTCCGGTCCGAGCGGATGGTGTCCGTCGGGTTCCTCGCGGCCGGGGTCGCGCACGAGATCAACAACCCGCTAGCCAGCATACTGTTCTGCGCCGAGTCGCTCGAGCGCCGGCTCCAGGAGGTGCTGGTGGCGCTCGCCGCGAGCGCCCAAGGTTGCCCGCCGGGCGAGGCCGAGGTGATGGCCCGGTTCCTGAAAATGATTCAGCAGGAAGCGCTCCGGTGTAAGGACATCACCCAAAAGCTGCTCGACTTCAGCCGCACCGGTGAGCGGCGCAAGGAGCCGACCGATCTGGCGGGCCTGATCCGCGGGGTTCTCGAGGTGGCCCGGCACCTGCCGTCCCGCCGGGGCAAGGACGTGATCTTCGAGCCGTCGGCGTACATCGTCGCCCCCGTGAACGCGCAAGACCTCAAGAGCGTGATCCTGAACCTGGTGGTGAACGCCCTCGACAGCATGGAAGACGGGGGCCAGCTCGACATCCGGCTCGGGACGACCCCGGAGTACGCCGAAATGACGTTCACGGACTCCGGGTGCGGGATGGCGCCCGAGGTGCTCCAGAACATCTTCGAGCCGTTCTACACCAAGAGCCGGACGGGGAAGGGGACCGGGCTGGGGCTGTTCATCTCGCACCAGATCGTTGACCAGCACGGCGGCACCATTACTGCCGCCAGTCCCGGGCCGGGCGCGGGCAGCACGTTTACGGTCCGCATCCCATTGACGACAGCGCCGGGGCAAGCGGACGCGCCGGCGCCCGAGGGCGAGCCGGACGCGGCGCCCGCGGTGCTGACATTCCCCGGCAGCAGCCGGGCGGCGTGATGGTGGAACTCGGGGTTGTAATTTCTGCAACCGCGAGTATGTTCCGCCCCCGACAGACACGAGAGCTTGAACGGAGACCGCCCGTGGCAGCGACACCGGCACACAACCGACTGCGAATCCTGTTCGTGGACGACGAGGCACACCTTCGCGAGTTCATGAAGTCCGAGCTGCCGCGGCTCGGGCACGAGGTCACCACCTGCGCCGACAGCAGGAGCGGCATCGAGACGGTCAAGAGGCAGACGTTCGACGCGGCCATCCTCGACATGAGGATGGAGAACGACAAAGCCGGCCTTCAGGTGCTCGCGGCACTGAAGCAGGCAGCGCCGGACACCGAGGCGGTCATCATGACCGGGTACGGCAGCACCGAGACGGCCATCGAGGCGCTGCGGCTCGGCGCGTTCGACTACCTGACGAAACCGTGCAAGCTGACGGACATCGAAGCGCTGCTGATCCGCATTCAGGAGAAGCGGAAGCTCAAGCACAAGGCCGCGGCACTGGAGAGCCGGGTGCAGGCGGCCGAAGGGCCCCCGGGCATGATCGGCGGCAGCCCCGCGATGGTGCCGGTGCAGCAGTTCATCGACCGCGTCGGGCCGACCGACGGCCGTGTCCTCATCACCGGCGAGACCGGGACCGGCAAGGAGGTGGTCGCCCGCGCCCTGTACGCAACGAGCAAGCGCGCGGACATGCCGTTCGTGCCCGTGAACTGCGGTGCGCTGGCCCAGAACCTTGCCGAGAGCCAGCTGTTCGGCCACAAGAAGGGCGCCTTCACCGGGGCCGACAAGGACCACAAGGGGTTCTTCGAGGTCGCCAACGGCGGGACGCTGTTCCTTGACGAACTCGGCGAACTCGACAAGAACTTGCAAGTGAAGCTGCTGCGCTTCCTCGAGGCCGGAGAGATCCAGCGCCTGGGCGAAAGCCAGCCGATCACCGTGGACGTGCGGGTCATCAGCGCGACCAACAAGGACCTGAAGCAGATGATCGCGGAAGGAAACTTCCGTGAAGACCTGCTGTACCGGCTCAACATGTTCCACGTCCACCTGCCGCCGCTGCGAGACCGGCGCGATGACATTGCCGAACTAGCGAGGCACGCGCTCGCCCGGCACGGCAAGCGGCCCGTGGAACACGTCTCGCACCTGATTTCGCCCGAGGCGCTGCAGGTGATGATGGCGCACTCTTACAAGGGCAACGTGCGCGAACTGGTGAACGCGATGGAGTACGCGTGGATCGTGTCCGGCGGCGGGCTCATCACGCCCGAACACCTGCCCCATGACATGCGCAACCCCCAATCAGCGGGGACGATTCCGCTGGGGCACGCTGTTCACGCATCGGTCGCGCAGTCGCCGTACCCGCACGCGACGCTGCCGTTCCCGTCCACTCAAGCGGCAGCGGGTTCGCACGTACGCCCGATCAAGTCCCTGGCCGATGTGGAAATGGAGTACATCATGCAAGTGTACGAAATGAATAAGACGAACAAGCAGAAGACCAGCGACGACCTGGGGATCAGCCTCAAGACGCTGTACAACAAGCTCCACAAGTACCAGGAAGAGCGCCAGCGCCGCGCCGGGTGATAGTCTAATTGCCACCGAGCGCGCCGGGCCCGGGCGCGGCGCGTTTCCCCTTCCCCCTTTCCCCGCGTCGTTCCAAACACACCCAGCCAACCCTTACCCGCCCCCAC
>JBJSXS010000742.1:0-2267 GCA_046086545.1 Gemmata sp. | reverse complement strand
CGCCGTCCTGCGCGACGGCGTCCGGGTGCGGTTTCCACTCCGGCTTGGTTTCGGTGTGCGGTAGTTTGGTGCTCTCGGCCTTTTCGCTCCACAGCCACCGCAGCGCGTCCGGCAGCGCCTCCCCGCCCCACTTGCCGCTGTGACCGCCGTCGGTCATTTCGAGCTTGTACTTGTAACCCGCGAACTGCAAAGCCATCGCGAGGTCCTGGTTGCTGAGCGGCCAGTTGCCGTGCAGGTTGTTCAGGTCGTCCTTACCGTCCTGCAGGTACACCTTGATGGCCTTCGGCTTGTCCTTGGTCTTGCGCACGAGGCCCGGGTAGGCCCAGCCGCCGCGGATGTTGGTGAAACTGCCGATGTGGCTCAGCACCAGCCCGAACTGCTCCGGCTTCTCCCACGCGGCCGTGAACGCACAGATGCCGCCCGACGAAATGCCGCAGACGGCCCGCTTGGCAGGGTCTTTTGTCACGTTCAGCCCCTTGAGCGCAACGGGCAGGAAATCGTCAACCAGGAACGTGGCGTAGCGGTCGTCCGGGGTGTCGTACTCAAACGATCGTGTGCTGCGGCCGCTCGCCCCGGGCATCGTGGGCGGCACGGTACCGGGGTTGACGAATACGGCGATGGTGACGGGCATCGCCTTCTGGTGGATGAGGTTGTCGAACACCACGGGAACCCGGAACCCGCCCTTCGGGTCCGCGTACCCGTTGCCGTCCATGAAGACCATCAGTGCGGCGGGTTCGTCGGCCTTGTATTGTGCCGGCACGTAGACGCTGAACCCGCGCGTCGTGCCCGGGTAGATCTTGCTGTCCGCGAACTGCCCAGCGGTGACCTTACCCTGCGGGACGCCGGACTGAACGATCCGGTCGGGGTGTTCGGCGGCCGGCGCCAGCGAGACACCGAGCAACAGTGCGAACGCGAGCGAAGCGCGGGTGAGAGGATTCATCAACGGACTCCGTAATTGGCGTGCCGCATTTCAATCGATGAACTTGCTTTACCGGATTTGAAACTCGCAGCCACAGGTTCGGTCGGCCGGAAACGCTCTTTTTGTGACCAAGCAAGGCTCGGGAATGATCACGCCCGGGATGGTACAAGGGTACTCGCAACTGACGCTGGTTCGACTACGGGTTGGTACTCGTATCTGGGTCCAAGTAGAATTAGCTACGGTTCCAATCCCGAGTACTGCCCGAGCCCCGCCTACCGTAAGTGCCGACGAGGGATTTTCATGTCCAAACTGCGGACGGCCGTTATGATCACCGCTCTCGCCGGATCGACCCTGGCGGCAGGACAGGCTGAGCACCAAAAGGGCGCGGCGGCCCCCGAGGTTCAGGCTCAGCAGTTCGTGCTGTTCGACGCCACTTTCACATTCACCAAAGAGGATGCGGACAACTCCAAGCCCAGCAAGTCGCACTACTACGTCAGGGACAAAATGCTCAACGCCGACCGGCCCAAGGACTGGACGAGCCCGGTCGACTACCGCAACGGCACCGTCCACATCCGGGCCGAGGTGCTCGAGAAGCCCGAGGGCGGCGCGCCCACCACTTGGACGCTGTGCTACATCCCGAACAAAGGGCTAAAGGCGGGCTATGGGTGTACCGGCACTCAGCTCTATAAGGACAAGGGCGTCTACGAAAAGGACGTGAGGATGACCGACTTCTGGCAGAACGACAACATCGTCTGGGAGGCGGGCATCAAGGAGATGCACCTTGTGATCAAGGACGACAGCGGCGGCAGCGGCCACGCCCACAAGCGGACCGACCATGAGAAGTTCTTTCCGACCAAGATGCGGATCACCATGGTTCAGGTGGCGAAGGGGGCCAAGTACGAGCCAAAACTCGTACCGAACCTGCCCGAGAAGAAATGACCGTATGCGCCACACGGACCGTTAACTACTGCCAATGTGAACGCTGTAGAATCACTTCAAAGACCGCGACGCCCTGATCTGTGCTGCCCGTCGTGGTTGAAGGATGTGACCGATTGTTCTCGGCGTCCCCGCCGAGGCGGTGGGCGGCCGGGGTCGCCGGAGCAAGCAACCGACCGGCCCGGAGCGGGCAGGACCGAACCGTCGCCAACCCGGCGCGGGGGCGTGAACTGGGTGTACTCCGAGCAAGACCGGCGCGCTGTGCTGAACACAGCCCGTGCTGTAGACGCAACAGCGGTTTACGAACAAGCTCGCGATTTGGTTTCTTGCGGCCCAAACCGGGCCGTTCAATCGCCGGCCCTTTTTGGTCGGACAGCGAGGGAGACTTCCTATGGGACGGATCTTCGAGAAG
>JBJSXS010000741.1:0-2089 GCA_046086545.1 Gemmata sp. | reverse complement strand
CCATGTCGTCCACCACCAAACTCACTCGCTCCCTAACGTCGCCGAGTACTTGCAGAACCGCCGCTACGTCCGGCCACGGGCGGCTTTTGGCGATCACCCCCAGCGGGAGGGGCGTTCATGGCCGCAGCGAATCGTTGCGCGCGATTCAGCCCACCCGCTTGGAGACACGACGACCATGTCCTGAAGTCCCCAGGCTGCGATCCGCGGGAGCAGAAGCTCGTCGGCGCCAAGGAGGATGGCCGGCACCGGCAGTGTGCTCTTGAGCGCCGGCCTGTGGACGTCAAGGATGATGACGTGAGAGACTCCCACAACGGCGAGTAACCGCCGGCGACTTGGGCCGAGCGCGGTTCGCCCACGTGGTCGCGGCGGTCCTGCCGGGCGCACCCAAAGTACGGCACGACTGCCGTCGCCGCGACCGCCCCGGCAGCCTTCGCGGCGTCGGTCAACAGGGCAACGACCATCTGGATGTCGTTCACCGCCGGGCCAGCCGGTTGAACGATGACGTCGTGCGCCCCGCGCAGATCGTCTGCGATCTGCACACGCCCCTCGCCGTCTGCGAACGCGCCGATCTCCACCCCGGTCACCTGCTCGCCAAGTTCGCGGGCAATTTGCCCGGCAAGCCCGAAGTGAGCGCTCCGGGAGATTACCTTCAACGCCGGTGGCATACGAGACTCCTTCCCTGGTGGCGAGGACCGCCGCCGGGCGGCCCGTGCTAACGCCACACCTTCCGGATCTCCTGCGGTAGCGCCCCCCTGACTCCCTCGATATCGCCTCCGGAGAGTGCCGCCCCGGGGCACCGAAGACCGCCTAGCAGACCAGATCGGCAACAGCGTCCGGTCGTTGCGAAACTCCTGGGCGTCAAGAGCCAAGAAGCCAGCACGGTGATGGCCCTTGAGTAGTTTGTCCGCGGGGTGGGAGCCTCTCCGGTAGGCCCCGCCGACGAACAGCGGGAACTGCGCGCCGTAGATGCTGACTTCGTCGATCATCAAATGGTCTCGGAGTGCGTTGAGAAAAGTCAGGCGGGCGTGGTAGCCCTCGTGCCCGTCCAACCAGCCAAATGCGCCGCCCAACTCCCTCAACAATGCGTTCTTCGCCTGGCCCGTATGTCGAATGCAACCGCACCTGTCTGGCTCATGGCCGCGCCCGGTTATCAGATTGCTCCGCTTCGACTTCCGCGAGGATCCCTATGAAAAGTAGCTCCCGGCGGCGCCTCAGAGACCGAGGTACCCACGGACTCGCGGGCGAGGAAATTCCCGATCGTTAGCACGAGCTAACGGGCAACCAGAATGCCCCTCGCCCAGCCAGACTCTCCAGCGCCGGGAACTGACCAGGTGTAACAGCGGGGCAACTTCAACGACCTCCACGCTCGGCCGGGGCCACCGCTCTTCTCAGAGCAACACGGGAAGTAGATTCGCTCGCGATCGAAGGCGGTCGTCCGCGGAGGAGCGCGATGTCACTTGTCGATCTTTGCAGGTTCGGAGATGTAGGCGATCTTTACGTTGACGTGGTACTCGACGATCTTCCCGTCGCGAACCACGCCGGTGCTGTGGACCACGTCCACCCCGGTGATGTGCCGGTGCGACACCGCGGCCCGCTTCACCGCATCCCGAGTGGCATCGCTCCAACTCTTCTCGGATACGCCCACCATCTCCATCACGTATACCGCGGCGGGTGCCTTCGCGTGCTCGGGGTGAACGGCCATGGCTCGCGTCCTTCGGGTTTGAGAGTAATTCGGATTGATTCAACTGAGAGCGGAACAGCCCAACGCAAAGGGAATGCCGCGGACCGCTTGGCCCGGTTAGACCGCCGGCCGGTGCGGAAAGTAACGCGATGTGAACGGCATCGGAATGGCGAAAGGAGCCGGGGAGAGGCTATTCGGAGGCCGCGGATGTGTGCCCGTTCGCACACTCCCGTGTCACCTGCGATCAGTCGCGGGTGCCGGGCAGTGGCGGAGGTCTGGACGTGCGCCCCTCGCACGACGGGGGTATCACCTGCGGGACCGCTTCGGCAGCCGGTCGCTGCTGGAGAACGCGCAGGATCTCCCGGCGGGGTCGAGCGCGAACGGGTTCGTGCGCCGGCGGTCGCGGGG
>JBJSXS010000740.1:0-3962 GCA_046086545.1 Gemmata sp. | reverse complement strand
CACCGAACACCGAACACCGAGAGCGCAGCGAACATGGACTTCCGTCTCCCGCCGGTCGGCGAAGGCCTGCTCGAAGTGGAACCGGTGCGCTGGCTGGTGCGCCCGGGCGACGCGGTCGCGCGCGGGCAGTCGCTGGCCGAGGTGATGTCGGACAAGGCGAGCATGGAGGTGCCGGCCCCGTTCGCGGGGACGATCACCGCGCTGGAGGCCGCGCCCGGCACGAAGATCAAGGTGGGGCAGAACATCCTCACCTACAACGCGGCGGGCGAGGGCGGGCCTCCCCCCCCGGCCCCTCGCCCTGAAGGGAAAGAGGAGAAAAGTGCCGCGGCGCCGGCCGCGCCGAGCGAATCGCCTTTGTCTTCCTCCCCCGTGCCCTCGGGTCGGGGAGGGTTCCGCGATGGGAACGGCCGCACCACCTCGCCCGCGCTCCCGCCGGCGGCGCCGTCGGTTCGGGCGCTGGCTCGCAAACTCGGGGTGGACCTCGCGCACGTTCGCGGCACCGGGCCGCACGGGCGCATTCTGCTCGACGACCTCACGCCGTACCTGACCCCGCGGCCGAACCTCGCCCCGGCCGCGGCGGCGGCGCCCAACAAGACCGACACGTCGAAGCTCGACTTCGGCATCGCGGGCACGCGGCAGAAGCTCATCGGGCTGCGCCGCCGCATCGCCGAACACATGGTCGAGTCGAAGAAGCACATCCCGCACTACTCGTACATCGACGAGTGCTACCTGAACGACGTGGTGCAACTGCGGACCCAGCTCCGCGAGCCGCTCGCCAGCACCGGCGTGAAGCTCACCTACCTCGCGTTCTTCGTGAAGGCGGTCGCCCGCGCGCTGAAGGAGGTGCCCATCGTCAACAGCACCTACGACGAGGCCGCGGGCGAGGTGATCCTGCACAGCAGGTACCACATCGGCGTCGCGGTCGCGGCCCCGACCGGCCTCATGGTGCCGGTCGTGAAGGACGCCGACAAGAAAGACCTCGCCACCATCGCGGCGGACATCGACCGGCTGAGCAACGACGCGAAGGCGGGCCGCATCAAGATCGACGACCTGCGGGGCGGCACGTTCACGGTCACCTCCATCGGCGGGATCGGCGGGCTGATCTCGACGCCCATCATCAACCACCCCGAGGTGGGCATCATGGGCGTGGGCAAGGTGGTGAAGCGCCCGCTGTACGACGCGCACGGGGCACTGAAGCCGACGGACGTGGTGTACCTGTCGTTCTCGTTCGACCACCGGGTGGTGGACGGGGCGATCGGGGCCGCGTTCGGCAACATCGTGGTGCGCAACCTGCAAGCGCCGGCCGCGCTGCTCCTGCCGGAGACGTTCGGTGGCTGACCGCGAAGGGCCGCCCGCCCTCCGCTCGGCGTGCGACCCGTTCTCACTCCTTGCCGTCGGGCTGTTTACCGCCATCGCGGCGGTGCTGGCGCTGATGCCGGGCACGTTCCCGGACTTCTTCATCTACCGCGCCGGCTCCGAACTCGCGCTGCGCGGCGAAACCCCTTACGACGTCCAAAAGATCCGGGGGCTCGTCCGGGTCGCATTTCCGGACGAGAACCCGAAGGAAGAGAGCTTCGTCAACAACTGCGGGTACTTTCTCCCGCCGCAGGCGGTGGTGCTGTTCGCCCCGCTCGCCCTGCTGCCGTTCGCGGTCGCGAAGGTCGCGTGGGCGCTGCTGCACGGCCTGGCGGCGGTGGCGATCGTGTGGCTCCCGTCGTCGCTGCGGAGAGGCGACGAACCGGCCCTCGCGACGAACCTCATTTCGCGCGCGATCTCGTTCCTGCTGCTGCTGAACTGCTTCACCCTCGCGGTGGTGATGGTCGGCCAGACGCCGGTCGTCGCGACCGGGTGCGTGGCGGGCGGGTTGTGGTGCTTTCGGCGCGAAGGGCGGGCGTGGTTCTGGCTCGGCTCGGCGTTGTGGTCGGTGGCGTTCGTGAAGCCGCACGTGGCGCTGCCGCTGGTGCCGCTCGCGTGGTACCTCGGCGGTTGGAAACGTGCCGCGGCGCTTGTCGCCGTGGTCGCGGCACTCAACCTGTTCGGCGCGACCGTTGTCGGCGGCTCGCCGCTGTTCCTCCGCGATTACGCGGCGTACCTGTCGGAGTCGCACCGCGCGGTGGTGTTCAACCGCGCCGAACTGAACTACGAGATGACGAGTTGGAACCGGCTGCTCTACACCCTCACCCAGCGGTTCGCGGGCGAGCGGTTCTTGATCGAACAAACGGCGGTCACGGCGCTCGCGTCGTTCTCGGTGTGGTTCGGGTTGCTCGCCGGGCGGTGTGCCGTCGCGGGGGTGAGGCCGTCGGCAGCGTGGGCCACCGCTGCCGCCGCGGTCGGTGCCGTTCTGTGCCCACAGGTGTTGGGCTACGAGGCACTCGTGTTGCTGCTCGGGGTGCCGTGGGTCCGGGAGTTGTTCGCCGACGGGCCCCGCGCGTGGGGTTGGGCTGCGGTCGCGCTTTTGGGGCTGCAAACGGTGCCGTTCCCGGTGTTCGACAAGGTGGGCTTCGACTTCCACCGGCCGCTCGGCGTGGCGCTCTTCGCGACACTGGTGCTGTTGGGACCGACCGGTTCGCGACCCCGGGCTACAGCCCCGGCCCGGGCGCCTTGATCGTGTTCCCGCGGTCGATGAGCACCACGCGCGGCGTGTGCCGCTTGGCTTCGGCGTCTTCGAGTTCCGCGTAGGTCGCGATAATCACGATGTCGCCGGTACGGATCAGGTGCGCGCCGGCCCCGTTGACGCAAATCACCCCGCTGCCGCGCGGCCCCTCAAGTGCGTAGGTGACGAGCCGGGCGCCGTTGGTCACGTCCCACACGTGGATCTGCTCGTGCGGCAGAATGTCGGCGGCCTCGAGCAAGTTCGCGTCGATGGTGAGGCTGCCCTCGTACTCGACGTTCGTCTCGGTCACCGTCGCGCGGTGCAGCTTCGACTTCATCATGAACCGGCGCATGTCGCCTCCTGCACATCTTGCCCCTGACATTCTACGCGCCAGGGGTAAGATGTCGTGCGGCACAACATCCTCTCTCGGGAGTGCGAGATGCGCAGCGCGTTGCGATTCGGTACGCTGTTGGTCGTGGCGTGTGCCGCGACCCTCCGCGCGGACGACACGAAGCCGGCCGACAAGCCCGCGGCCCCGCCGGAGGGCTTCACCAGCCTGTTCGACGGCAAGACGCTGACCGGGTGGAAGCCGACCGGCAAGGCCGACGTGTGGTCGGCCGAGGGCGGCGCCATCGTGTGCAAGGGCGGCGGCGGCGGCTACCTGCTGACCGACAAGGAGTACGGCAACTTCGAGTTCCGGTGCGAGTACCGGTGGGAGAAGAAGGGCGGCAACAGCGGGGTCGGGCTGCGCACCCCCGAGAAGGGCGACCCCGCGTACGCGGGCATGGAGATCCAGCTGATCGACGACGAGGGCTGGCCGGGCAAGCTCGCGGACTACCAGCACACCGGGTCCATTTACGATGTGCAGCCGGCGAAGCCCGCGAAGAACAAGCCCATCGGCGAGTGGAACGCGGTGAAAATCGTGTGCGACGGCCGCAAGGTGACCGTGATCCAGAACGACGTCCAACTGATCAGCGCGAACCTGGACGACTACAAGGCGAAGGCCGACAAGAACCACCCCGGGCTGAAGCGCGAGAAGGGCTTCATCGGGTTCCAGAGCTATAACGTGCGGGTCGATTTCCGCAACGTGTGGATCAAAGAGTTGAAATAACGGGCGGGTGAAGCACGAACGGCCGCGAACCCGATGGGCTCGCGGCCGTTCACGGTTGCGCCTTCAAGCGGAGAGGGGGGGATTCGAACCCCCGGTACGGTTTCCCGTACACAGCATTTCCAGTGCTGCACAATCGGCCACTCTGTCACCTCTCCGGCTCCCCTGCGGGCACGCGCGTGCGGTGCGGGGTTCGCCCGCGATAAGCATAGGGGCGGTAGCGCACCGCGACAACTCGCGGGCGGAGCGGGCCTTCGGTGG
>JBJSXS010000739.1:0-4465 GCA_046086545.1 Gemmata sp. | reverse complement strand
GGACGAAGGTGATTCCGCAAAGCGATGCCACGTGGGCGCCCTCGGGAAACTACCCACACCGACGCCCGGCGCACGAGGTTATTCCCGCGCGGCTCTGTGCGGGTGCCGGATACCGATTCGCGTTTCCGGCCCGCGGGCCATCACCGCGTCACACGTCGCACGCGGCCACCGCCTGTTTCAGCCCCGCCAGCGGGTCGCGCGTGGGGATGAACTCCTGGCCGACGTACCCGGTGTAGCCCACGTCGAGCAACTTCTTGACGACCGCCGGGTAGTGGACCTCCTGCTTCTCGTCCAGTTCGCCGCGCCCAGGGCACCCCGCGGTGTGGACGTGGCCGATCAGCTCTTTCGTCTGCTCGATCCGGCGGATCAGGTCGCCGTGCATCACCTGAACGTGGTAGATGTCGAACAGCAGCTTCACCCGCGGGCTGCCGACCTTCTTCAACACACCGGCGACGAAATCGAGGTCGTCGCCCTGGTACCCCGGGTGGCCCTTCATCGGGTCGGTGTCGTCGCGCGTGTTCAGGTGTTCGAGGCACACCGTCACGCCCTTCTTCTCCGCGTGCAGGGCGATTTTCTTCAGCCCGTCGACGCAGTTCTTGAAGGCGTCGTCGGCGGATATCGCGCCCGATTTGGGGTCGTCGGGGATGAGCCACTTGTACCCCACGAAAGCGATCACGTTGGGGAACTTCGCGTCGGCGCACAGGTCGATGGTCTTGCCCGTGCGCGCGACGACCTCGTCGTGGAACTTGACGTTGTTGAACCCGCGCATGAACGGCGCGCCGGGCATGCCGTTCGATGCGATGGCGCACACGAGGCCGTGCTTCTTGAGCAGCGGCCACTGCTCCGGGTCGATCAGCTCGACCGACTTGCACCCCAGGTCCTTCGCCACGGCACACGTCTTCTCGGCGGTCCACTTCTCGCCGCGGGCGTTGAAGCACCAGAACGCGACCGACTGCTTCACGTTCCCCTTCGGCTTGGCCCGCTCGTCGGCGTGCGTCAGGGCGGGACCCACGGCCAGCGCCGCGGCGCTCGCGATGACCTGTCGGCGGTTCGGCATAATTCGTTCTCACGAGGAGAGGTGAAGGACCGGCCCGCCGGGGGTACCGCCGGGCCGCAATCAATAGCGCGCCCGTTCCCCGACCTGTGGGCGCTGTGGCCCTGGCGGTTCGCTCGGCCGACGCAACACGGGCCGGTGGGAAACCCACGAGCCAAGCGTGCTGCTGTCAAAGTGGTTGTAACGCAGGGGAAGAAGGGATGCAACGAGGCGGGGCTTGTTTTGATGCCGGCCCGCCGGGGGCCGCCGCTAAAACGAGACGGGTGCTAGGGCTTCAGCGGCGCCATGTTCTCCACCCACCCGGCCACGCTCGGGTCCATCCAGTTGAACAGCAGCACCCCGGGCAGCACGCCGAGCGCGATGGCGAACAGCGCGAACGGCACCAGGCACACCGCCTCGCGCGGGGTCAATTCGGGGTAGTCCTTCGTCGCGGGGTTGGTGCCCAGGTACACGCGCTGCCACGTCCACAGCAGGTACGCGGCGGTCAGGATCACGCTGAGGACCGCGGGCACCGCCAGCGCGGGCGAGAAGTTCCAGACCGCGACGAACACGCAGAACTCGCCCACGAACCCGCACAGCCCCGGGAGGCCCATCGACGCGAAAAACAGGATCGCGCTCAGCCCCGCGTACAGCGGCATCGGTTCCTTGAGCCCCCCGAAGCGGTTCAGGTCGCGGTGGTGAGCGCGGTCGTAGACGACGCCCACGATGAAGAACAGCGCGCTCGCGGTGATCCCGTGGGCCACCATCTGGAACATGGCCCCGTTCACGCCCCACTGCCAGTATTGCGAGTTCGCCGCGCTGCCCCAACTGGCGAGGCCGAGTACCACGAAGCCCATGTGACTCACGCTGGAGTACGCGAGCAGGCGCTTGAAGTCGGTTTGCCCCATAGCCACCAGCGCGCCGTACACGATGCCGGTGACGCCGACGAGGCCCACCCACCACGCGAGTTCGGCCGCGGCCCACGGGCACAGCGGGAACGCGATCCGGATCAGCCCGTACCCACCCAGTTTGAGCAGCACCCCCGCGAGGATCATGCTGACCGGGGTGGGCGCCTCGACGTGCGCGTCGGGCAGCCACGAGTGCAGCGGCACGACCGGCACCTTCACCGCGAACCCGACGAACAGCAGCGCGAACACGAGGTACTGGAACTGTCTGGTGCACACCGGCTGCGCCTTCAGTCGCGCGAGTGCGGCGTCGCGGTCCACGCCCGGGGCGAACAGCCTTACTTTCGTGGCGTCGTCGTCCTTGCCGGGCTCCTCGACCACCGCCTTCTTAACCGCGAGCCGCTCCTCCTGCCCGCTGAGGACGAGGGATGCGGCCCGGCCGACCTTCGCCAGCGTGACGAAGTCGAACGTGTGAACCTCCACCTGCTGCTCCGCCTCCGCGGGCGTCAGGTGCGGGCTTTTCTTCTGCAGGTCGAGGGCGCGCTGCTTCACCTCGGCCCGGTCCACGAAGTCGCGCACGTTCACCGAGTACAGTGCGAGCATCGCCACCAGCAGGCACACGCCGCCGAGCAAGGTGTAGATGACGAACTTGAGCGCCGCGTACTTGCGGTTGCCGCCGCCCCACAGCCCGATGAGGACGTACATGGGTAGCAGCATCAGCTCGTACGAGACGTAGAAGAGGAAGAAGTCGAGCGCGAGGAACGCGCCGATCACGCCAGTTTCGAGCAGCAGGACGAGGATCAGGTACCCGCGAACGCTCTCGGTGATCTTCCAGCTCGCGACCACCGCCAAGAGCGTCACCCCCGCCGTCAGCACCACCAGCGGCAGCGACAGCCCGTCCACGCCGAGCGCGAACTGGATGTCGAACCGCTTCACCCAGTCGCGGCGGGCCAGCCAGTCGTTCGGGTCGAGTTTCTTGGGGATCGGCTGCGCCGCGTCGCTCGCGGCCTTGTCGGCGCGGCTGTCGAGTCGCGTGTGAACGGAGTGCCGGGGCATGCCGTTCGCGTCGAGGTGATGGTCGAGCAGGTTGTAGTACCCGACGACGACGCACAGCGAGAGCGAGAGCGTGCCGGCGGCGCCGAACGTGGCCCACCACTTCATCAACTCGGTCCACTTCGCCGGGAACACGAGCAGCCCGGCCGCGCAGACCGCGGGCAGGAACACGAGCAGCGCCAACCAGGTGAGGTCCGACTCGGCCATTCCAGAGCCTTATTTTGGACAGGCTCCCAGCCTGTCATTGCGGGGGCGGGCCGGGGGCCCGCCCTACTTGAGAGCAGTGAGCATCCCCAACAACAGCACCGCAGTCAAGGCCAGCGCGAGGACGTACACGCGCACGAACCCGGTTTGCGCGCCGCGCAGGAGCCTCCCGGCCCCCTCCGCGGCCTGCCCGAACGCGTTCAGGATGCCGTCGAGGGTGCCCAGATCGACGCGCTCTGACGCGCCCGCTTGCCGCTTGTTGGCGCTCGTGGCCGTGTGCGCGAGCGCCAGGGCGGGCTTCACCAGAGCCGCATCGTAAGCCTCGTCGAAGTACCACTTGTTGAGCAGGAACCGGTACCACGGGCCGCCGCGGGCGTACAGCGCCTCGCGCGTGGGCGCCGTCTGGCAGAAGGCGCCGAACGCGAGGTACGCGCCCATCACCGCCAGGCCCAGGGCGACCGCTCCGGCGTACAGGTGCAGGGAGCGCTCCGCCTGCTTCGCCGCGGCAAAGTCCGCCGCCACGCTCTCGGGCTGGGCGTGTTCCAGTACGTGCCCGAGGGCGCTGGCTTCCGCGTCCCAGACCGGCCAGCCCCACGCCGCCCCGACACTGAACACCGCGAGGGCGACGAGCGGGAGCGTCATCACCGCGGGCGACTCGTGCGCGTGGTCGTGGACGTGTTGGTCCCGCGGCGCCCCGGTGAATGCGAGGAACCAGAGGCGGAACATGTAGTACGCGGTCATCCCGGCGGTGAGCGCCGGCAGGACGAACAGCAGCGCGTGCTCGCGGTGAACGCTGACGTACCCGAGCGCGGTGGAGAGAATCATGTCCTTGCTGTACCACCCGCTGAAGAGGGGTGCGCCGGAGATGGCCAGCACGCCGATGAGCATCGTGAACGCGGTGACCGGCATCTTCGACTTCAGGCCGCCCATCTTCCGCAAGTCCTGCTCGTGGTGGCACCCGTGAATCACGCTGCCCGAGCAGAGGAACAGGAGCGCCTTGAAGAACGCGTGCGTGACGAGGTGCAGCAGGCCCGCTACCCACCCGCCGAGGCCGAGCGCGAGCATCATGAACCCGATCTGGCTGCACGTCGAGTACGCCAGCACGCGCTTGATGTCCGTTTGGACGAGAGCGGTGGTCGCGCTGATGAACAGGGTGGCCGCGCCGATGTACGCGACGGCGAGCAGCACCTCCGGCGCGAACAGCGGGAAGCAGCGGCCCACGAGGTACACGCCGGCGGCGACCATCGTCGCGGCGTGAATGAGCGCGCTC
>JBJSXS010000738.1:0-16748 GCA_046086545.1 Gemmata sp. | reverse complement strand
CTCGAAATCGCGCGACTGGGCGCACACACGCGCATGCCCGTGTACGACGGCACCGTGGACAAGATCGTCGGCATCGTGAACACGAAGGACCTGTTCTTCCTGTTCAGCACGTCCGGCGCGGTGCTGCTCGAAGACGCGCTGTACCCCGCCACGTTCCTGGACCCGGGGGAATCGGTGTCGAACGCGTTCCGGCTGTTCCGCAACTCGCACCGGCCGATGGCGGTGGTGCGCGACGCGGGCGGCAAGGTGCTGGGCCTCATCACGCTGGAGGACGTGCTGGAGGAGATCGTGGGGGACATCGAGGACGAGCACGACGTGCCGGTGCCGAAGCTGAAACTCGCGCGCCGCCGCGCCGGCACGCCGGGCCCGCCGCGGTCGGGCGCGCACCAACTGCTCAACAGGCCGCGCCCGCCCGGGTCCAACTCCGGCGAAAAGCCGGCCGGCAGTTGACTACCGCGGTGCCCGGTCGCACGCCCCTTCGGAAGGCACCGCTCCCCCGCCCTTGACCGACGCGAGGAGCGAAGGCGCGCGTCCGGCGGGCCGCACCCGGCCGCGCGCCTGGGCCCGAAGCTGTACGGCAGGCCGCTCGTAGTTGAGCGGGCCCGCCGCCGCACGAACTGAACCGGTCGTGGCCCTTACCAGCCGGCGTCCTCGTCGTCGTACAGCGACGGCCGCTCCTCGACGGCCGCGTCGCTGGCGCCGAACAGGCCCACTTTCACCCCGTGCTTGCGCAGCTCGGCCGTTGCGTACCCGCTCACCAAGGTGAGTATCAGCAGGCCCATGCACGGGATCACCGTCGCCAGGCCGAACACCAGCGCCGCGAACAGCCCGCGCAGCTCGTAGGACAGCAGGAACACGTACCCGCCGCCCACGCACCCGAGGACCAGCGTCAGGCCCATCGCGAAGTTCATGCCGCCGTCGCCCGCGACCCGGCCCCCGCTCATCGCGGCCAGCGCCAGGAACCCGAGCCACAGCGCCAGTTGGGCCAGCACCACCGCGACCAGCCACCGGTGGTACCGCGCGATCCGCCGCAACTCCCCGATGGGGCGCTCGAAGCTCGGCGGGTCGAACTCGTCGTCCATTTGGGGCGCTTCAAGTTCCGAGTCGATGACAACACCAACCGTACTGCGCCGCAACGGGCCCGGAGCCGGGAACGGCGAAACTTGCAATTATCCCTTGTTTTGCACCAGCAGCCGGGCGCACCCGGCGGCACCGATGAAGCCGGCGTCGGAGCCGAGGCTGGCGAACGCGATCTTCACCTTCTTGGTCGGGAACGGCAGCCCGTACCGCTTCACGTAGGCGTCGATCTTCGAGCGGAACCACTCGCCGGAGCCCACCACGCCGCCGCCGAACACGATCATCTCCGGGTCCACCGTCGCCATCACCGCGCACGCGCCCAGGGCGAGGTAGTACGCGGTGTCGTCCACCACCTTCAGCGCCAGCTCGTCGCCCTCGGCCGCGTGGTCGAAGATGACCTTCGCCGTGAACTCGCTGTCCGGCGCGGTGTAGTAGTTGCGGAGCCTCGACGCCGGGCCGCGCCAGCAGGCCATGTCCTCTCTCGCGCGGCGCACCACGTTGGTCGCGCTGCCGTACGCCTCCAGGCACCCGCGGGCGCCGCACCCGCACTGCCGGCCGGTGTCGGGCATCGCGATCCGCATGTGCCCGAGTTCGCCCCCGTGGCTGTGCTCGCCCTCGATGATCTTGTCGTCGATGATGATGCCCCCGCCGACCCCGGTGCCCAGGGTGAACAGGACCATGCTCTTGGCGGCGCTGGCGGCGCCCACCCAGAACTCGCCGTAGGCCGCGGCGTTCGCGTCGTTCTGGAACGCGGTGGGCTTGCCGAACTTCTTCGCGATGTGGTCCCGGACCGGTACGTTCTTCCACGGCTTCAGGTTCGGCGGGTCGAGGATCAGGCCCGCCTTGATGTCCATCAGGCCCGGCGTCGCGACCCCGATGGCGGCCACGTCGGCCATCGTCAGCTTCGCGGCGGCCACGGCCCGCCGGATCGTCTCGCACATCGTCTCCAGCCCGGCGTCCTGGCCGAGTTCCGGGTGCGTGTCCATCACCACGGGCTTCGACAGCGGCACGCCGGCGCCGGTCACCACCGCGGCCTTCATCGTGGTGCCGCCGACATCCAGCCCGACGTAGTTTTCCGTCGCAGCCATTCGTCACCTCGCGAAGAGAGTCGCGGATTTCGGGTCGCGCGTGCCCGGCCGCCGGTCCCGTCGCCCGACTCGGAACTCTAGAACTTGGAATCTGGAACTGCGGTTAGCGTGTTGTACCGACGCGGGGCGCGTTGTGACAGGCCGGGGGAGGGCGTTAACTGCGGTTAGCGCCCCGATCGCGATGTTAACTCCCTGACCGATTGGACAAAAAGACCGCGTTCGGGCGGCGCGCCCGCGGGCCGGCGTTCTATGTTTGCCAAACCCGAAGCCCCACCTCGACCGCTTACTCTCGCGCGCAACATGGAACCGCTCTCGCCGCAAGTGATGCACAAGCTGGTCTTCACCATCCTGGTTCACGGGCTGCCAGACGCACAGACGAACGTGGCCTACGACGTGCTGGCGGAGGCTCTGAACAACCCGAACCCGCAGGTGCGGGAACTGGCCGTGGTGGCGCTGGCCGAGTTGCCGGTGCCCACGTCCAAGCGGGTCACGGCGCTGTCCAAAGCGCTGCGCGACGCGTCGGCCCGGGTGCGGCGCCGTGCGGCCCGCACGCTGGGCGATTTCGGGGTGCAGGCGATCCCCGCGGTGCCGGCCCTGACCCTGGGCCTGCGCGACGTCGACATGAGCGTGCGCCGCGACTGTGCCGGCACGCTCGGGCGCCTCGGCCCGGCGGCGGCCCCGGCCGTGCTGGGCCTGGTGGCCATGCTGGGCGAGTCCGAGACGCGCAGCCGCGTGGTGGCCGCGACCGCCCTCAAGCGCGTCGGCCGCGCCGCGGTGCCCGCTCTCGTGGACGGGCGGCACAGCGTCGACCCCGAGGTCCGCGCCCAGTGCGCTAAGCTGCTCAACCACCTCGCCCCCGACGACGCCGACGTGCAGGCCGCGCTCCGCGCCGCCGCGCGAGAAGACGAACACTACCAGCAGATGAGCGGGACCGACCACTTCATCCCGTTCGCGCTGGCGATCGGCTGATTCGGTAGGGCAGGGCTCGGGGTGGGGCGAAGGGGAGAGGAGACGGGTGCAGGGCCCCCCTTCTCCTCTCCCCTTCGCCCTTCACTCGTTCAGAGGCGCTTGCTCATCATCCACCGCACCGCGCCGAGGACGGTGCCGCGCGGCATGAGCCGCGCCAGAAAGAGCATCAGCCGGTTGCGCCACCCGGGCACGACCATGCGCGTGCCGGCGCGCATCGCGCGTAATCCCGCCAGCGCCACCGGGCCCGCGCCCATCGCCTGCCCGGCGCTGAACACGCGCGTCACGTGCATCCCCGACACCGCCGCGAACTCCGTCGCCACCGGGCCGGGGCACAGCACCGTCACGGTCACCCCGGTGCCGCGCAGTTCCGTGTGCAGTGCCTCGGAGAACGAGTTCACGTACGCCTTCGTCGCGTAGTACACGGCCATGTACGGTCCGCCCTGGAACCCGGCGATGGACCCGACGTTCAGGATGCGGCCCGCGCTCCGCGCGACGAACCCCGGCAGGTACAGCCCGGTCAGTTCGGTCAGCGCCGCCACGTTCAACTGGATCATCCGGAGCAGCTTGGCCTGGTCCGCCTGCGCGAACGGCCCGAGGTCGCCGAACCCGGCGTTGTTCACCAGCACGTCGATCCGCAGGCCCGCGCTCTCGATTGCGTCGAACAGCTTGCGGGGCGCGTCCGCCCGCGCGAGGTCGGCCGGGAACACGTGACATTTCGCCCCGCGCTTCTCCAGCTCCGTCGCGAGCGCCTGAAGCTGCTCGGTGCGGCGGGCCGTGAGAACGAGGTCGTGATCGGCCGCGAGCAGGCGCGCGAGTTCGACCCCGATCCCGGCGCTGGCCCCGGTGACCAGCGCGACCGGGCGCGGGGCAGGAGGCGTGGACATGGTTGGCTCCCGTCGAGGCGTGGTGGGTGTTCGTGACCCGACAGAGATCGCTTACGGGATTCGCGCGCATCGCCCACCGGTCCGGGGCCGGCCCCGCGAAAGAAGGCCGTCACGCCTCCGGCTCCTCACTCGCGCTCACGTTCACGAGGAAAATGTCGCCCTCGGGTTCGGGCTGTTCCAGGCCCAGCCCGCGGTGCCGGATCAGCTCGAGGATCGCGAGGAACATCCCGATGAGCCGCGCCTTGTGGTGGGGGGGGCGGAACGCGTCGCGGAACGGCAGGCGCCCGCCGGCCGCGGTCACGCACTCCTTCAGTTGTGCCTCGTATACGTGCTGTGGGGTATCATCGACCACGATCGCGGCCGGCTGGAGCGCTTGTGTCTCGCGCATCAGGCGCGCGAACGCGCTGACCAGGTCCCACAGCTCCACCGGGCGCACCTTCGGCTCGTGCGCGCGCTCCGGTCCGGGCAGCTCCTGGCGCGCGACGCGCGTTACCGCCTCGGCCGCTTTCGCCTCCAGCGCGGCCGCCGCGTCCTTGAACTTGCGGTACTCGAGCAGCTGCCGCACGAGTTCGCGCCGCGGGTCCGGCTGATCGTCGGGCAACAGCTCGCCGTCCGCCGGCAGCAGCGTCCGGCTCTTGATCTCCATGAGGGTGGCGGCCATCACCAGGAACTCGCCGGCGAACTCGATGTCAAGTTCCTTGACCGCGAGGACGTACGCGAGGAACTGGTCCGCGATTGTGGCAATCGGGATGTCGAGAACGTCCACCTCGTTCCGCTTGACGAGATAAAGGAGGAGGTCGAGCGGGCCGTGGAAGGTGTCGAGTTCGACGAGGTGCGACATGACGGAGGAGTATAACGCGGCCCGGCAGGAAGGGTAGGTGAGTCGGCGTGTGCCGCGAGTGATCGAGCAACGGTCCCTTGCCGTTCTGTTCAACGGAGGGGCACCGCGAACACGAAAGACGCCCCACGTCGCGGCACTGGCAACACTCGCTCGGGAACGGCGGCGCCGATCTCGGCGAACCCGCCGCACCGAAGCGCGAGCCCCCGCGCGAACCGGAGGAGGTGCCCGGTGCGTTCTCGAAACCGTGGTCGGCGCCGCCACCGACAATTCGCGTTCGGCGGTGGTGAACCTGCGCACCGGGGGGAGTCATCTCGGCACTCGGGGGCACGCTCCGGGGCCGTGGGAAGCAGTTTGTGGCGAAGTTTTCGGCATTTGCCCTTTTTTATTCCGATATCGTGGCGTATTGTGTTGTTGTTGGGTTGCTAGTGCTGCCCGGCATCAGGAGCTACGAACCGCTTTGCTGCTATCTGCTTCGACACTTCTTGGCCATTCGACTCTGAGCTACCCTCACAGCCTCCAAGACCGTCAAGCTAGCATCGTCGCAGAGGAACTGCGGTGTTCTGTTCTGTCGCGCGACACACGCGATTGATCGGGCGCCACGGCCACTCGTCAGTCCTGTCCTCAGCGCGGGGGCTTTCGCGCAGCGTTCTATCGGGCCGTCGGCCCAAGAAGTGATCTGATCATGCCGAAGAAGTTGTACGTTGGGAACATCTCGTTCCAGACCACCAGCGAAGACCTGGTGCAGGCGTTCTCCCAGTACGGCACCGTGCTGGGCGCGCAAATCGTGAGCGACCGTGAGACCGGGCGCAGCCGCGGGTTCGCGTTCGTCGAGATGCACGATGGGGCCGATGAGGCCATCGCCGCGATGAACGGCGCGCAGCTCGCGGGCCGCACGCTGACCGTCAACGAGGCCAAGCCGCGCGAGGAGCGCCCCCGCACCGGTGGCGGTGGCTACGGTGGCGGTGGTGGCTACGGTGGCGGCCGCAGCGGTGGCGGCGGCTACGGCGGCGGCGGCGGTGGCGGTCGCCGCGGCTACTAAGCCCTGAGAACAGCCGACGGGTTCGCCCGCCGGTGACTGGCTGCCCTCGCGCCACCCTTCGTCGCGTAGTCCGCGACCTCGGGGCCGGGCGGATGCGGCCGCCGGGACCAAAGAGAAAGATTCTCTTTCGCCCGGCGGTTCGACAGCCGCGTCGCGAGGGTTCGCATAACTGAAAGCCCCGGCCGCAAGCCGGGGCTTTCTTTTTGGCCCTCGGGGCAGTAGGCTCATCTCGCATCGGCTCACAACCTCCCCGGATGCTACCCATGCTCAAACGTGTCGTGCTGCTCGCGTCGGTCGGTGTCGCGTTTGCCCTCGTCGTGTACGCCGGTGCGGACAAGAAGGAGGAGCCGAAGCAGCTGCCGGTTCCGGAGATGAAGTTCAACGACGTGAAGGAGATCGCGCCCGGGGTGTTCTTCCGCTACTCGTCCATCTCCGCGAACGACAAGAACATCCCGTTCGGCGGCAGCAACCACACCTGGGTCGTGTTCAAGGATTACGTCGTCGTGATCGACGCGAACTTCCCGAAGGAAGCGGCCGACGTGATCGCGGACATCAAGAAGACCACCAAGAAGCCCATCAAGTACGTCCTCGACACGCACCACCACGGCGACCACGCCTACGGTAATACGGTCTGGGCGAAGGAGGGCGCGAAGATCGTCGCCCACAAGAACGCCGCCCGGCTGCTGAAGACGAGCGGGCCGAAGCAGTGGGAGGAGGCCGGGAAGGACCGCAAGGACATCAAGGAGAACGAGCTGAAGCAGGTGGACATCACGTTCGACGACAAGTACGAGCTGAAGGACGACGAGCAGCACGTGGTGTTCATGCACTTCGGTCACATGCACACGCCCGGCGACGCGAGCGCGTACCTGCCCAAGCACAAGATCCTGTGTACGGGCGACGCGTGCGTGAACGGCGCGTTCAACTACATGGGTCACTGCAACTCGAAGAGCTGGATCAAGTGCCTGGAGGACATGAACAAGATGGACATCGACCTCGTGTGCCCCGGGCACGGCAAGGTGTCGCGTAAAGATCTGTTCGCGAACGAGAAGCGGTACTTCACCGAGCTGCGCGACGCGGTGCAGAAGGGCGTCGACGCCAAAAAGAGCGTCGAAGAGATTACGAAGGGCCTGAACTTCCCCTGGTACAAGGAGTGGACCGGGGTCGGCGTGGTCGAAACCGACATGAACAAGGACAACGTGAAGCACGTGTACAACGAACTCACGGGCAAGGTCGATCACGACCGGCTCGGCGCGGCCCCGGCCCCGCTCGACTGGCGCCCGACCACCGCGACCGGCATCGCGGGGCGCTAACGCGGCGCGCCGCCGGCGGCTTCGCGAGTTGGGCGGGGCCGCCGGCGGCGCGTGTTCTATTCTTCCTGCATGTCGATTCTGCCAACGCCCTCCGACCTCGAGACCCTGTTCCGACTCAAGTACGGCGACCCGGCGACGACCGGGCCGAACCCGCGGCGCCGGCGCGCGCACGGGTACCACCTGCCCGCCGACGTGTACGAGGCGACCGTTGCCAACGCGGTCTTCGCCGGCTGCGACTGGCTCGACGTGGGCGGCGGCTCCAGCCCGTTCCCGGAGAACCCGGCGCTCGCCGAAGCGCTCGCCGCGCGCGCGCGGCGGTTCGTCGGGGTGGACCCGAGCGCGAACGTGTTCGACAACCCGTACACGCGCGAGCGGCACCGCCAGTTCATCGAGGAGTACACCGCGGCGGATCCGTTCGACCTCGCGACGCTGCGGATGGTCGCGGAGCACGTCACCGACCCGGGCGCGGTGGTCGGTGCTCTGGCGCGCCTGGTGAAGCCCGGCGGGCGGGTCGTCGTCTTCACGGTCGATCTGTGGTCCCCGATCACGCTCGTCTCGCGCGCGGTGCCGTTCGGGCTGCACTACCCGGTGAAGAAGCTGCTGTGGGGCGGCGAAGAGCGGGACACGTTCCCGACCGCGTACCGCATGAACACGCGGCGCGACCTGAAGAGGTTGTTCGCGCGCGGCGGGTTCGGGGAGGAGGCGTTCGCGTGGCTCGACGACTGCTCCGCGTTCGCCCGGTTCCCGGTCCTCAACACGATCGAGATGACCGCGCGCAACGCGCTGCGAAAGGTGGCGCTGCGGTACCCCGAGTGCAACCTGCTCGGCGTGTACCGGCGTGGCGGACTAAGGCCGGGCGCGATTTGACAACCACGCCGGACCGTTCAATATTAGTCCCGACTTCAAACGCGCCCCTGACGAGCCGCGCCCCCGCGGCGCGGAGCCCCCGCATGCCTTCTGCTGCCCCCAGGCCCGCACGCCTGCCCCGCTTGGCCCGCTACGAGTTCGGGCAGCCGGTCGGGAACGGCGGCATGGGCACCGTGTACCGCGCTCTCGACCGCTCCACCGGGGCGCACGTCGCCATCAAGGTGCTGCGCACCAAGATGTCCGAGAACCTGCCGGCCCATCAGCGGCTGGTGCAGGAGTTCAAGGCCGCGACGCAACTCGAGCACCCGAACATCGTTCGGGCACTGGACATCGGCATCGACGGATCGGTCAGCTACCTCGTGTACGAACTGGTCGAAGGGGGGAGCCTGGCCGACCGCATCGACGCGGCGCGCCGCCTGCCCGAGGCCGATGTGGTGCGCATCATCACCCAGGTCGCGCAGGCGCTGCACTACGCGCACCAGCGGAACGTGATCCACCGCGACGTGAAGCCGGACAACATCCTGGTGCTGCCCGACGGCCGCGCGAAGCTGACCGACTTCGGGCTCGCGAAGGACTTCAACAACGACATCGACCTCACGCGCCCGTCCAGCGCGCTGGGCACCCCGAACTTCATGGGGCCGGAGCAGTTCGGCAACGCGAAGGGCGTGGACGCGCGGTGCGACGTGTACTCGCTGGCCGCGACCCTGTACAACGCGGTCACCGGCAGACTGCCGTTCGACGCCCGGACCCCGCTGGCGATCCTGGCCCTCAAGGAGCGCGAGCCCCTGTCGCCGCGCGCGCTCGTCCCGGGCCTGAGCAGGCGCCTGGAGGTAGCCGTGCAGGGCGCGCTGCGGTCCGACCCGGACCTGCGCCCCGCGTCGTGCCTGGAGTTCTTCAAGGTGCTCACGGCGCGAACCAAGTTCGAGGCCGCGCCGCCCGCGGCACCGGTCCTGAAGGAGAGCGACCGCCGCGCGTGCGTGCGGCACGCGCTGGACGTGGGCGCGTGCGGGCTGGTGGACACGTCCGCGACGGGGTCCGGCGGGCCGGAGAGCGAGGAGGTGTGGCCGCTGGTGGTGCGCGACGTGTCGGCCGGCGGGCTGGGCGTGGTGCTGGCGCGCCGGTTCGAACCGGGCACCCAGTTGACCATCGAGTTCCAGACCGGGACCGCGGCGCTCACGCGCCTGCCCGCGCGCGTGGTGCGGGTGAAGTCGTGCGGGACCGGCCACTGGGCGCACGGGTGCACGTTCCCGCGCAAGCTCACCGACACCGAACTCGGCAACCTGCTCCGGTACGAGTAGCGCCGCCGGACCGGCGCGCGTGCTTGCGGCGCCTCGGAACCGGCCGTCACTTCGCCCCGGGCACCTCGCGGCCCATCGTGGCCAGCAGTAACCGCATGTCGAGGCCGGTTTCGGCCTTCAGTTTCCCGGTCCCGTCCTTCTCGATGTCGTTGGGGTGGTGCGTGCAGATGAGCGGCACCCCGCGGTACTCGTGAACCCGGCTTCGCAGTTCCGCCAGTGGTGCGTTCTGCCCGGTGAGCAACCTCGACACGAAGTGGCCCATCGCGAACAGGTGCCTGGGCTTCACCAACTCGAACTGCCGGCGGAAGAAGTCGCGACAGCTGGCACACTCGTCCGGCGTGGGCGCGCGGTTCTTCGGCGGCCGGCACTTGATGGCGTTGAACAGGTACACGCGGTCGCGGGTGAACCCACAGGCGGCGATGATGCGGCCGAGCAATTGCCCGGCCGGTCCGGCGAACGGCTCGCCCTGCTCGTCCTCGCTCGACCCGGGCGCGTCCCCGACGAACGCGAGTTCCGCGTCGAGCGGCCCGGTGCCGAAGACCGTTTGATGGCGCGTGGCGAACAGTTCGCTGCACTTGTCGCACGCGGCCACTTCATCGCGCAGCACTTCGAGCCCGTGCATACGCGATCCGAACGGGTCTTCCCGCTGCGCAGTCTGAACCTCGGGCGCTTCCGGTGTGGCCGCCACTCGAAGGGGCGCGGGCGCGACAACGACAGGCTCACCTTTAGGGAGGAACAGTACGCCGGCGGCGGAAAGCGATTCGAGGTGCTGACGCAGCTGCCGTGCGAGATCGATAGCGGTATCGGGCATCCAAGTGCCTTTGTCTTGTCCCCCTCCCGCAAGGGGAGACGGATACGGACCAACTTCACGCCCGGCCCAACAGTACCTGACCCACCCACCCGCCGGCAACGTGAGGATCGGCCGCTTGCGGTGTGAACGCCGCGAGCGGCCGATCCTCTGATGTGAGTCAATCTGATTTTTGCTGACTTTCCTCATGGAACGGTGCGCGGCACAGGCGCTACGCCGGGGCGCCCATGAGTTCCTTCAGCTTCGGGAGCCCCACGCGCGTGCAGTAGTCACCGAACAGTTCGCCCCGCGTCCGCTCCGCGGCGAACGCGCCGAACACCTTCGCCAGTTTGGGCACGATCTTGTCGAACGGCACGCGGTCTTCCACCTCGGTGTTGAGCCGGCGGCCGTAGCTGTCGCCGCCGATGTACAGCGTGTAGTTCGTGCCCCCGCGACCCACGATGCCGATTTCGCTCTGGTACGGCCGCGCGCACCCGTTCGGGCACCCGGTCATCCGCACGCTGATGAGTTCTTGCGACAGGCCCAGGTCCTTCAGCGCGACTTCGAGTTGGTCCACGATCCCCGGCATCGCGCGCTCGCTCTCGGTGAGCGCCAGCGGGCACGTCGGGATCGCCGGGCACGCCATGCTCCAGCGCTGCACCTGCGACAGCGTTTCCGGCCGCGGGATGCCGTACTCGTTGAGCATCGAATCGACGCCCGCGCGGTCGGCCATTGTCAGCCCGCACAGCATCACGTCCTGCTGTGTGGTCAGGCGCACCTCGCACTTGTACTTCGCCACGATCGCGCGAAGCCCGGAGCGTAGCCGGAGCGCGCCCTCGTCCTTGATGCGCCCGTTCTCGACGGACAGGCCCAGGAAGAACTTGCCGTCGCCCATGCCCTGCCAGCCGTGGTGCAGGTCGAGGCCGGTGATGGGCGCTTCGCGCGGCGCCCGGTTCGGGTGCGGGAAGTAGTCGCGGTAGAACACCTCCCGGAACTTCTCCAGCCCCCAGTCCTTCATCACGTACTTGAGGCGCGCCCGCTTGCGGTTCGAGCGGTTGCCGTGGTCGCGGAACAGCTTGATGATGCCCTCGGCGGCGGGCCGCACCTCGTCCGGCGTGATGAACCCGACGGGCTGCGCGAGCAGCGGATAGGTGTCCGGGTTGCTGTTCGTCTGGCCCTGCACGCCGCCGGCGAACAGGTTGTAGCCGATGTGCTTGCCGCCCTCGGTGACCGCGAGGTAGCCGAGGCACTGCGCGAGGATGTCGGTGCAGTTGTCGTGCGGCAGGCTGAACGCGACCTTGAACTTGCGCGGCAGGTACGCCGGCCCGTATATCGGCTCGTCGACGCTCGCGTCGCCGGTGAACTTCGCGGGCTCGCCGTTCAGCCAGATTTCGTGGTAGCTCTGCTTGCCGGCCTTCGGCGCGAGGTGCTCCGCGATCGCGAGGCAGTCGTGCATCATGCGGGCGCGCGTCGGGTCGGGCAGGGGGGCGGGGCACGACAGCACGTTGCGGTTCACGTCGCCGCACCCGCCGAGGGTGGTCACGAGCGACGAGTTGATCTCCGCCATCGTCGCCTTCAAGTCGCCCTTCAGCACACCGTGAAACTGGAAGCTCTGGCGCGTGGTGATGCGGAGCGTGCCGTTGCCGTACTTCCCGCAGATGTCGTCCATCGTGAGGTACTGGTCCGCCGTCAGCTTTCCGCCGGGGAGCTTCAAGCGGATCATGAACATGTAGCTCTTGCCCACACCCGCCTTCGCGCGGTTCTTGCGGGCGTCGCGGTCCTCCTGCTCGTAGCTCCCGTGGAACTTGATCAGGCTCTTGTTGGCGTCGCTGAGGTGGTCAATCGACGGGTCGTTGACCTCTTCGAGCAGCGTCCCGCGAAGGTAGCGGCCCTCGGTCTTGTGGCCTTCGACGGGTGACAGTTTCGGTTCGGCTTCGTCGGACATCATGTACCTGTGCGGAAAAGAGCGCGGGCGTCATTACCGTTGTTTTAGCTCTCATCGACCATTTCGGAAGCCCACTTCTCCACGAACGCTCATTCGCGAACTGACTGATTCGTCGCACGACACTCGGACCCGTGTCTTCGCGAAGTTGGGAAGCTGCGCAATCCGTAGCGGCGGGCGCCCCCGGAACCGCCCGCCCCCCGGACTCCGTTCAAACCCTGCTGAATGCCCAACAACCATCGCGCCGATGGGGTAGGTGCCTCATGATGAACTTTTTCTGGTTCGGGGACCATCCGCCGTGACACTGCACGCTTCTGCACCCAAGCCGTCCGGCCCGCTCACGCTCGCCTTCCTCGCAGTACTGCAAGACCAAACCGGCTGGCTCGGGGGGTATCTGGTGACGAACGGCTGGGGCCGACCGCTCGAATTCCGCCTGACCTCCGGCGTCCAGCCGAACCGCGTGCAGACCGCCCTGTACGGTGCCACGCTCGCCGAGTACCTGCACGCGGACGTGATCGGCAGGACGCTGGTCGAGAAGACGGGCACGAAACCCGACCTAATCGTCACAGACGCACCACCCGCCCTGGCGCTGCGAGCGCGGGTAGACATCCAGGTGGTCGCGCTCACCGCGCCCGGCGCGCCGGTGCCGCCGGACGCGACCGCCTTCGCACACGCCCGCGCTAAGACGAGTTTGCTCCTGCCCCCGCAGTTCGCCCACGACCGCGCCGCGGTGGACGCGCTGCTGGACCGCGTGGACGCGGCGGTCGATCTGGCGGAACCGTTCGTGCGGGTCCGCGAGGCGGTGGCCGAGGCCCGCAAGATGGGGGTGACGAACCGTGCTGCGGCCTGACGCCGAAGGCGACGTACTGGTTCCTGCGGCTGCGGCTCTGGGGAACGACTTGGCCGAGGGGGGCGCGCCGGGCGGCTCCCGCTCCGCCCCCGCCCTGGCGGGAGGGGACTGGGCGCGCGCGCCTTCCGCTTCGAGCGCCGCTCAGCGTGGTGAGGTGGAAGTCGGCGTCTACGACCTCCCCAAGCTCGACCACCCGCTCGAGCCGAGCGTGCGCGAGGCCCGGTTGCTGACCGACCCGCCGTGGGTCCGCTCGCTGGGGCGGTTGGAACTGAGCGTGACGACGGAGGGCTGGAAGTTCCCGGCCCCGCCGCTCGAGTACGCGCCGGCCCCCGCGAAGCCCGCGCCCGAGGCCGGGCGCCAGCAGGCGAGCCTGCCCGCGCTGCCGGACGGCCAGGAGCCCGCGAAGCCGCGCATCCGGCCGAAGCCGACGGCCGATACGGTCCTGTTCAAGGACCGGCTGCTGTACCTGCTGCAGCCGCCGCTCGACGGGCTGTTCGACGGCAAGCAACTGGAGGTGCCGTTCGAGCCGTACCCGTACCAGCTCGAGGGCATCGCGTTCCTGATGCCGCGCCACCACGCCCTGCTCGCAGACGAAATGGGGCTGGGGAAAACGTGTCAGGCGATTCTGACCCTGCGGCTGCTGTTCCACTCGGGGGAAATCAACCGCGCGCTGGTGGTGTGCCCGAAGCCGCTCATGCACAACTGGGCGCGCGAGCTGAAGATGTGGGCGCCGGACGTGCCGTTCGAGACGTTCGAGGGCGACCCGGAGCAGCGCCGCTGCGTGTGGTTCGTCTCCAACTGCCCGCTAAAGCTCATCAACTACGAGACCCTCACGCGCGACTGCGACCTCGCGAGCGACGCGCGCGTGCACTTCGACGCGGTGGTGCTGGACGAGGCGCAGCGCATCAAGAACAAGGAGTCGAAGACCGCGCTGGCGGTGCGCGCCATCAGGCGCGGCCGCAGCTGGGCGCTCACCGGCACGCCCATCGAGAACCGCGCCGAAGACCTGGTGAACATCTTCAGCTTCGTGGACCCCGGGCGCATCCCGGCCGAGGCCCCGCCCCGGGCGCTCCCGCAGTACACGTCCGACTGCATCCTGCGGCGCACGAAGGACGACGTGCTCACCGACATGCCGCCCAAGATGACGCGCGACCTGGAGGTGGAGCTGACCTCCGCGCAGCGCCTCGCGTACACCCGCGCCGAGACCGACGGCATCATCCACCTGAACGAGCTGGGCGACACGATCACCGTGCAGCACGTGTTCCAGCTCGTGATGCGGCTCAAGCAGATCTGTAACTTCGACCCGCTGACCGGCGAGAGCGCGAAGCTGACCCAGCTGCTCTCCGACATGGAGGAGGTGGCGGAGAGCGGGCGCAAGGCGATCGTGTTCTCGCAGTGGGTGGAGCCGCTGGAGGTGCTCGCGCAGGCGCTCGCGAAGTACGGGCCGCTGCAGTACCACGGGAAGATCCCGCAGAAGGACCGCACGCCCGTTCTGGACCGGTTCAAAGCGGACCCGGACGCGCGCGTGCTCCTCATGAGCTACGGCACCGGCAGCGTCGGGCTGAACCTGCAGTTCACGAACTACGTGTTCCTGTTCGACCGCTGGTGGAACCCGGCGGTCGAGGACCAGGCGATCAACCGCGCGCACCGGCTCGGGCAGAAGCACCCGGTGACCGTCACGCGGTTCCTCAGCGGCGGCACCATCGAGCACCGCATCGCGGACATCCTCGAGGCCAAGCGCAAGGTGTTCAACGACCTGCTCGCGCAGGCCGACAAGCCCGCGACGATGGGCCTGAGCGAGGAGGAGATCTTCGGGCTGTTCGACATCAGGGCCCGGCCCAGGCGCGAGAAGCAGTAGGCGCGGCCCGCCCGCGCGGGCGCGCCTACCGCGCCGCCCGGAGGAACGTCTCCATCTCCGCGAGCCTGTCGGTGTTCAGCAGGTCGACGCCGGCGGCGAGCAGCTCCTTCCACACCGCTTCGCTCTCGGGGGCGGCCCAGAACCGCACCTTGCGCCCCTGCTTGTGAGCTCGCGTCACGAGGTCGCGGAGCTTCTTGCGCTCGTCGTCGGGCATCGCGCCGACGCCGTTCCACTTGAAGTGCGCCTTCCACGAATCGCTGACCCACGGGATCAGGTCCGCCGGCGCGGCGCCCTCCAGATCGCTCGGCCGCCCGTCGATGCTCGCGTACCGCGGCTTCCACCCGGCGACGGTCTTCGCGTCGCGGCTGCCGCTGAGCACCGCCGTGACCGCTTTCGTCTCGGCCTTCCCGTCGCGCGTCACGGTCAGCAGGTCCGCGTAGCCCTCGAGCACCGTTGCGAGCGCGGCGTGCGCGTCCGCGCTGCCGGTCTTGAGGTCGATCATCAGGAAGAACGGCGGCCCGTCCCGGTACACCTTCCCGCCGTTCGCCCTCGCGCGCTCGCGAAGTGGGGCCAGGTACAGCTTCTCGAGGGTGCGGTCCTTCTTGAGCGCGAGCGGCGTGTGCCCGACGAGCAGCTCGCCGCCCACGAGCCAGATGTCGGCCTCGACGCTGCAGAACCCGTGGCTCAGCGCGTCGAGCAGCGGGCGCGGGTGCTGGTAGTCATTGTGCGCGTGCGCCCGCGGCAGCGGCGCTGCCTTCACCGGCTCGTCGCCCCGTGCCGGCGCGAGCGCGAGCGCGGTCAACAGCAAAAGCGAACGCACGAGCATCGCAGGCTCCGCACGGGCACGGCACCGGGCCGCCGGTTGGTAGAATCTTACGGGGCGACGCACTCGCGAGACACGACCATGCCGAACCGACTCGCCGGCGAAACGAGCCTGTACCTCAGGCAGCACGCGAACAACCCCGTGGACTGGTACCCGTGGGGGGCCGAGGCGCTCGCGCGCGCAAGGGAGCTGGACCGCCCGATCTTCCTGTCGGTCGGGTACAGCGCGTGCCACTGGTGCCACGTGATGGCGCACGAGAGCTTCGAGGACGCGCGGGCCGCGGCGCTGCTGAACGACCACTTCGTGCCCGTCAAAGTGGACCGCGAGGAGCGCCCGGACCTCGACACGATCTACATGAACGCCCTGCAGGTGATGACGCGCGAGGGCGGCGGGTGGCCGCTCAGCGTGTTCCTCGCGCCGGACCTGACGCCGTTCTTCGCCGGCACCTACTACCCGCCGGACGACCGGTACGCCGCGCACGGGCGCCAGAGCTTCAGGAAGCTGCTGGCCGGCATCCGCGACGCGTGGCGCACGCAGCGGGAGAAGATCCGCGAGATCGGCGCGAGCGTGACCGCCGACCTTCGGGGCATGAGCGCGCTTCGGGCGGGCGACACCGCCGTGTCGCCGGGGCTGCTCGCCGGCGCACTGGACGTGCTGCGCCGCAGCTACGACGCGCGGCACGGCGGGTTCGGCTCGGCGCCCAAGTTCCCGCACGCCCTCGAGCTGCGGCTGCTCCTGCGCCTGAGCGAGCGCTTCAACGATTCCGGCGCGCTCGACATGGCGGCGCACACGCTGACGATGATGGCCCGCGGCGGCATCTGCGACCAGCTCGGCGGCGGGTTCGCGCGGTACAGCACCGACGCGCGGTGGCTCGTCCCCCACTTCGAGAAGATGCTGTACGACAACGCGCTGCTCGCCAGCGCCTACGTGGAGGCGTACCAGAAGACCGGCGACCCGTTCTTCGCGCGGGCAGCCAGCGGCACCCTCGAATACGTCCGCGCCGAGATGACCGCGGACGCCGGCGCGTTCTTCTCCACTCAGGACGCCGACAGCGAGGGCGCGGAGGGGCGGTTCTACGTCTGGCGCGCGGAAGAGGTGCGCGCGGCGCTGGGTAC
>JBJSXS010000737.1:0-9997 GCA_046086545.1 Gemmata sp. | reverse complement strand
TTTGAGTGCGACCGTAAACGGCAAAATTGCGCCGGCCCCGTAGGGACTTGCCTGATCAGGCAAGTCCCTACGGGGCCGGCGCAATTTTGCCGTTTACGGTCGCACTCAAACCAGCGATTCGAGCAGGTACTTGAGCTTGCGCACCTCCGGCTCGATGGGGAATGAGTTGTCGGGCACGTCGCGCACGTCCACCGTCAGTGCCCGGTCGTATCGCACCCGGTCGAGTTGGGACAGGATTTTGCCGTACTCCAGTTCGCCCTGACCGATGCGTACCTGGAACTGGTCCTGGGTTTTGCCGGTGTCACGCAGCCGCACGTGCCGCACGAACTTGTACAGGTAGTCGTACTCCCCTTTCGAGTGCGGGCCGATGTGGTAGTGGCTCGGGTCGAGCGTTAGCGCCAGACCCGGCACCCGGCGGCACAATTCGGCGGCCCCGAACGGGTCGGCGGTGACCGTGTCCGCGTGCGTCTCGACCGTCAGAATGATCCCCTCGGTTTCGCCGATGCGGACCCAGTCCTGCAAGCGCTCGACCTCGGCGTCCAGGTCGCTCCCGAGCGGGGCGGCCGGGATTGTGACCACCGGCACGGTCGAGACGCGGGCAAGCCGGCACACGGCGCGGAATTGCCCGCGGGCTTCGGCCGGGTCGTGTGTGGTCACAAGGTGGATGGTGGCGAGCGGCAGGTTGGCGGCCTTGAGGCGCTGGGCGGCCCGGGCGCCGTCCTCGACCACCTCAGCGGGCGTCAGGTGCGGGCCCCCGTCGTGGATGGCCAAGTCGGCCTTCGTGAACCGCATCTCGCGAACGGTGCGGAGCGCGTCTTCCAGCGACAGCTTGGTAAAGCTTAGCGTCGAGCAGGCAACGTACACGGCGGTGTCCCTCCCGCGCACACCGCCCGCCGGGCTGGCGTGATGCGCGTCCCCCATTCGAGTTCCGCGCGGCCCCAGACCCCCGTCAAGGCCCGCACGGCGGAGTCCCCCAACTCCGGCCGGGTGCATAGCGACCGCGAACGGTCCGACGCAAGAAAAAAGTGGGAGAACTCGACTTGTTTCTCGACTCAGGCGGCGGTACGGGTTCGCCCAGTTTGCGCACCCACCCGCGGAGACGCAAAACCAATGGGACCCCTCCCGATTGCGCAGTGGCAAGAGGCGCTCGACCGGATGGACGCCGCGCTGGCCGGTACCGTTCGCGCGCTCGACCGGAGCGAGGAGCGGTGCGATCGCGCCGTCGCCCCGTCGGCCGGCGAGGGGGAACCCCCTCCGGCGCTGGACCGACTCGACGCGCGCCTGGGCGAGTGGGCGGACCGCCTCCGGACCGCCGACGAACTCGCGAGCGCGGTTGAGGGCGAGTTGGCCGACCGCTCCGCGGCCGTGGAGCGCTGGCGCGCGCTGTTCGCGGGCTGGGAAGAACTCGTACAACAACGGCCGGGCACTTCCTGAGTCCGCACGGTTCGCGGTGCGCCAATGCCACAATTCGCTGTCATCATTCCGGCGGCGGGCAAGTCCTCCCGGTTCGGCGGGATGGAGAAGAAGCCGTTCGTCTCCCTGGACGGCCGCCCCGTGTGGCAGCGCACCGCCGAGCAATTCTGGTCCCGGCCCGACGTGAGCAAGGTCTACCTGGTGATCGCGCCCGAGGACCGCGACGACTTCCGCCGCCGGTTCGGCGCGCTCGTCGGGTTCGTGCATTCCGAGCGGATCGAGGTCGTGGACGGCGGGGCCGAACGATTCGAGTCGGTGGCGAACGCGCTCGCGCGCGTCCCGGAGAAGGTGCCGCTCGTCGCGGTCCACGACGCGGTGCGCCCCCTGGTCACCCCCTCACTGATCGACGCCGTGGTACAGGGGGCAGGTGAACACGGGGCCGCGATGCTCGCGGTGCCGGTCGCGGACACGCTGAAGCAGGTCGAGCCCGCGACGAACCGCATCACGGGCACGGTGCCGCGCGCCGGCGTGTGGCAGGCACAAACGCCGCAAGTCTTCCGCCGCGACTGGCTGGTCGAAGCGTACTCAAAGCGGTCGTCGCTAACGGTGCCGATCACCGATGACGCACAACTAATCGAGGCGCTCGGCCACGCGGTGGTTGTGGTTCCTGGGTCGCCGGTCAACTTTAAGATCACAACGAAGGACGACCTCGCACTGGCGGAAGCGGTTCTCAAGGCCCGAACCGCGAAGGTCACCCCACCGCCAAGCGAGCCGAAGTGGGGCGCGTTCGACGACGACGCGAAGTGGTGAGCATCAACGGTCGAGCGACGCCGCCCACCTCCGACGGGCGTTGGTAGTGGGGGGTAGCGGTGCGGTCGGCGCGCTGTAGGAGACGCGTCGGCCGAAGTCGGCGCTGTTGGCCGTTCTGCAGTCACCCCCCGCTGCGCTCAAGTGTCGCGCTCGCGCAATTGTCGATCGAGGGGCCTTCTCTAGCGATTGGGAACCGATCGGGTAGCGTGCGAATCGGCCGACGTGATCAGTTGGAAAGACAACCGGTCGCAATGATGGCACGCCACGTATTCATCCGAACCACAACGCAAGAGCCCGCGGCACGGCAATACGACGCGGTGGTCTTGCTCGGTCAGGCCTTTACGGGACTGACCGTTGCCCGCCTGATTCGGGCACTCGGGTTGCCGGGGGTCTGCGCTGCTTCGCGCGGCCGGTACCCTGACGCCGTACCTCGTGATAATTCACACTTGCTTCCGGCAAACTGGGGTGCGGCCCAGTTCGTCGCAGCCTTGTGTCAATCGGGCACAGCCCCGACGGCCCGTGGCGGCGGGATCTCAGGTATGATCAAGTTAGCCGTCACCTCGAAGAGGTGGCCGGATTGCCGTCGGAAGCGTGGTCTACCCGCGCGTAACCCGAACGCGGTACTCCGAATCGAGTGCGACAAGCACTCGGCGCGCCAGCTCGAACGGTGTGAGGATCTGAAAGGTCGGTCCGGGGGACGCTCCCGCGCGTTTCCACGAAACGCGCGATGCGCCAGCCCGAACTCTACCACCCGTTCGCCGCCGGGTAAGCAACTGTGCTGCACCTCACCCCTTCACCAGTTCATCCCAGAGCTTCTTGTAGCCCTTTAAGAACTCGGTACCCTCGGCCACTTCGTAGCTCTTGCCCACCTCGCACAGCGTGTACCGGTCGTACCCGCTCTCGCGGAGCAGCTTGAAAAGCTCGCGATAGGGGTACTTGCCGTTGGCGTCATTGGCCAGGTCGTTGATGTGGCACGATTTGATCCACGGCTTGAGCAGCTCGAAGCTCGCTCGCACCGACTTGTTCTCCACATCGGTGGGGTTGGAGTTCCACGTCACCCCCACGCTCTTGTGGCCGCACGCCTCCATGATGGTCTTCATGTTCTTGGGGATCTGGGTGACCGGGCCGTGCACCTCCACCCAGATTTCGACGCCCATGTCCGCCGCGGCCTTCCCGCACTCCTGAAGCGCCTTCCCGATTTGCTCGAACGTCTTCTGCTCGTCGCCGCCCTTCGGCAAACCGTTGGGCCGCACCTTCACCCCGGTCCCGCCGATGTCGTGAACCAAACTGACGAACGCCTTGCAGTCCTCGATATTCTTCTTCACCACGGCGGGGTCGGCCGCGTGGAACTCGCACACACTGCCGCAGCCCCAGAACACGACACCGCTGTCGGCGAACTGCTTCTTCACGTCTTTGCGCTGGTCCGCTGTGAGTTTTGGCTCGACCCCATGCTTGTGAGTGGTGCGGCACTCAACAGCGGAGATCCCGGTCCCCTTGCACACTTTGAGTAGTGTGGGAAGGTCCCAGTTCGCGGGCACGTTATAGGTTACGGTGCCGAGCTTGAACTTGGGCGCGGCGTCGGCGCCACGGGCATGGGGCTTCTCGAACCCGCCGGCGACCGCTACGGCACCGGCGGCGAGGAACGATCGACGGGAGAGGGTATCCATGTTTAGGTTTCCGGAGGAGGAAGCACGACCGGAACTGATGATGCCGACAGGGGAAACAGCCGCAAAGAAAAAAATCCGCCAGCCGAGACAATAACTGGTAGGCGGCTCGCATCGAAGAAATGGGCAGGGAGTTGTTTGGCAACGACTTCTTGCGTGGGAGCGACTGTACCGGGCCGGTGAGCTTGGGGTTGGCAGCGTACTCGACAGCTCCACCGGCCCGACTATTTTCATTTTATCCAGAAGTATCACAACCAGCCGAGCAAGTTTCTCCACCTGCTTGTTGCGTCATTTCATGTCAGCGAAGCCTTCACGTAATGAGAACCAGGCATCGCCGCACCCGCATTGGGCTGTGGCTGTCAACCATGGCAGGCGAATTCGGTGGGTCGGGGGAACTCGCCTACCCGCCTTTCTTGACCGCGAACCAAACAAAACCGGCAATTAGCGAGACCGCGAGGACCGCGGAGCCGAGCCCGGTGAGCAACCGTGCCCAAGCCATAATTCTTATGAATACTAGAATGTAAACAGTTGAAGAACTCGGCACGTGCAACCCCGCAGAGCTGGTTTGAAGTTGCAACGCGGTGCGGCCTTTGACAGCCTGTGAGGCTACCGGAAACCGGCCCAATTTGCCCCAACAGCGGGCCACACCGCTGTACGGCAGCTAAGGCCAGTTGCTCTGCCTGTGAGATGCACTGGCACACGCCCAGCACCATCGCCTCGAGCAGGCACACGAGCAGTTCGCCCAATGCCCCGCGGTGCCGGGCGAGAAACCCTTCCAGTCGTTCGCGCTTGCGATATGCGTGTCGGCCTTCTGTTTTCACCCGAGCAGTGCCGCGACGCACGAAGGTGATTCAAACTATTTGTTCTCCTGGGCGGAGGTGTGGTCGTGAACGATTTTCCACCCGTCGGGCATTTTGCGGAGGATCAGTGTAAACCGGCCGCTCGCGGTACGCTTCTTCTCGTCCTTCTCCTTGTCCAGTGTCAGCTCGAACTTGCCGCGCATCATCGCGGCGCTGGGGCTGAGCGTTGCGACATGTAGTTCGCTGAATGCGAGTTTGCCCATCTCCTTGCCCTCGGCCTTGTAGCGCTTCTCGTAGCGCTCCTTCGTCCTCGTCCAGCCCGCCGTGATGTCTCCGCCGGAGATAAATGTCAGGCCCTCATCGTTCCAGTAGCCGGCCATGAAGCCGTCGAGGTCGCCCTTGTTCCAAGCGGCCACCTGTGCATCGAGAACGGCACGGATGTCCTTTTCGTCGGCCGCGGCGGTGCTCGCGCCGGTGGCCCGCGAGGCCGCCGTGAGCAGCACGGTCCCGGCCCCGACAGGCGGCACGAACAGCAGGATGTTGAGCAGGCACGCGACCCGCAGGAACTTCGCGCGGAAGCGCATTTCGCTCCCGAGCCCGGACGGAGTTACGGACACGGTACGGCCCTCGGTTTGTGTGGAGGAGTCGTTGTATGCCCCCGGACGCGGGCACAGGCGATGGCGCTCGCGACCCGTAACTGTACACTGACAGCACCTGAAAAAGGGAGCCGCCTCATGACGCAAGCCGCACTCGACTGGCTGAACAGGAATCACGAAGAGATCGTTCACGGGCTGGCCGATCTGGTTGCCATCCAGAGCATCAGTACCGACGGCGAGCACAACCCGGAGATCGAGCGCACCGCGCAGCTCACGTGCGACCAGATGCGGCAGTCCGGGTTGCACAACGTCGACATCCTCCGCGTCGGCCAGTCGCTCCCCTACGCTTACGGCGAGTGGCTCGAAGCGCCCGGCAAGCCGACCGTGTTCCTGTACGCGCACCACGACGTTCAGCCGGTTAACTTCGTGGAGCAGTGGCAGAGCGACCCGTGGAAGCTGACCCGCCGCGACGGGCGCCTGTACGCCCGCGGGTCGGCCGACGACAAGGCCGCGATCTCCGCACAGCTCGCGGCCGTGGCCGCGTACCGCAAAACCGGGAACCAGCTCCCGTGCAACATCAAGATGCTGGTGGAAGGCGAGGAAGAGGTCGG
The DNA here is from genome assembly GCA_046086545.1 of Gemmata sp. Taxonomy (GTDB): domain Bacteria; phylum Planctomycetota; class Planctomycetia; order Gemmatales; family Gemmataceae; genus Gemmata. The sequence continues at coordinate 4,103 of JBJSXS010000737.1, read as the reverse complement.
CTCGAAGAACCTGCTCAAGTTCTTCGACACGCACCGGGACCGGATCAAGTCCGACGTGATCGTGGTCTGCGACACCGAGAACATCGACGTCGGGGTTCCGAGCATCACGTACTCGCTGCGCGGGATCGTCGCGGTGCGCGTGGACGTGACCACCGCGAAGATCCCGGTCCACAGCGGGATGGGCGGCGGCAGCCTGCCCGACGCGGCCATCGCACTCAACGCCATCCTGGGGCGCCTGTACGTCGAGAGCGGCCCGTACCCGATCCCCGGTTACTACGAGCAGGTGCGGCCACTCACCGACAAGGAACGCGCCGCGTTCAACAAGCTCCCTTCGGACCTCCAGAAGTTGCGTGAGTCCATCGGTATGGTTCCCGGCTCGAAGTTCACAATGGAGCCCGGGTACACCGAGTACGCGCAGTGCTGGCGGCGCCCCGCGGTCACGGTGATCGCGCAGGAGGCGAGTTCCATCAAGGGCGCGTCGAACCAGGTGCTGCCCAAGGCGTCCGCGTTGGTGAGCTGCCGGATCGTGCCGGACCAGAAGCCGCAACACGTGTTCGAGAGGCTGAGCGCGTTCCTGAAGGCGAACCCGCCGTGGGGCTGCGAGGTGACGGTCACACAGGTCGGCCCGCCGGTGGACTGGTGGATGACCGACCCGAACGGGCCCGCTTTCGAGGCCGCACTCGCGGCGATGCGAACCGGGTTCGACCGCGACCCCGTCGCGATCGGGTGCGGTGGAACCATAGGCTTTGTCGGCCCGCTGTCGGAGTTGTTCGGCGGTGCGCCGGCGCTGCTACTGGGCATCGAAGACCCGGCGAGCAACGCGCACGCACCAAACGAGAGCCTTCACGAAGGCGACTTCAAAAAGCTGATGGCGTCGCTGGTTCACCTGTTCGCGAACGTCGGCAAGCTCACCCCCGCCGGGGTAAAGTGACCACTGCACCCCGGCCGCTGGGTTGGGGGGGATATGCACTGGGCGCGATTACAGTAGGGCCGCGCGCCGTACCGGCCCCCGGCCACGCGGCCGGGGTTCGCCAAAGCGCCCCCGCCTCACGACCCTAACACACAGCCCGTCTTTTACTTCCGGTTGTTCGCTTCCTGCGGGGGCCGGCGCGCAGTTTGTTTACGCCGGCCGCTTGGCAACAGTCGCTCCACCGGTCACCATAAAGATGTCTCGTCGCGCCCGATTCAAGGACGCTGCTCGCCATGATGCGCACCGCCGCCCGTATCGGACTCGGAGCCGCCGCGCTCCTCACGCTCGCGCCCCTCGCGCCCGCTCAGGTGAAGGAGCCGGCGCGCACCGAGAAGGTGCGGATCGAGATCCGCTATCGCATCCGGGCCGACCGCGACGAGCGCGTGCGCCAGTTCCTCGACCTCCAGAAGTACCTGACCAAGCTCGGATTCGATGACGCGCGCAAGAAGGACCCGGACTACGACCTCGACGTCCAAGACCCCAACGCCGAGCGCATGACGGGCACCATCCCGAGCGCGAGCGTGCTGCGGGTCCTGGACCAGGTCCGCGTGCTGAACATCCTGTTCGCGCCCGACACGTACCAGCTTCCCGAAGCGGAAAAGCCGGTCGCGGTGAAGCTCGGGCTGCGCACCGGGTTCGTGCCGGCCGCGCAACAGCTCCTGCACAAGCAGACGGTCGCACACCTCGCGCGGATAGGGTTTGTGGAATCGCTCGCCTACGACACGCAAGGGTACACGCTCGTTCGCGGCGCGGTGCCGGCCAGGAGCGTCGAACTGCTGGTGAAGGACGTGCGTAACGAGCCGAGCGGGTGGTTCCTGCCGGCCGTGCCCGCGTCCGAACAGCCGGCCCCCTTCCGCGAGCGCAACCCCGTCCGGTGGGCCGAGGTGCTGCCGGTCTCGGAGTTCCCGGCGCCGTTCGTGCCGGGCGTTACGCTCCCCGCGCAACTGCGGTACTCCGCCGACCTGCGCGCGGCCCTCGCGGACGAAGCTGTGCGGACCCGCCCGCTGCGGGTCGAGGCGATCCTCCAGAACCGAGTGGACGACCTTGAAGCGCTCCGCACGTTCCTACAGGGGCGGTACAGCGGCTCTCTGCTGGACGGGTACATCGGCAACATTGTGACGGTGCAGCTCCCGCGCGGCGCGGACGCCGAGGCCATCGCGCAGGAGCCGGGCGTGCTCGGAGTGCGGCTCCCCCGCGCGGCTGCGGAGACGGTGTTCCCCGCCGGGGCGGGCGCAACAGCGCCGGCCGATGTGGTCAAGGCCGCGCGGCTCGATGAGTTGCACAAGCTCGGGTACACCGGGGCCGGGACGAAGGTGCTTCTGATCGGCTCCGACTTCACCGGGCTCGAACCGTCGAAGCGGGTGCGGCTCGTGGACCTGACCACCGAACTTGCCACCGAACTCCAGCCGTTGAAGCCCGACCCGGCCCGGGCGGGCACAGGCACCGCAGCGGCGAAAGCGCTGCTCGCCGCCGCGCCCGAGTGCGAACTGGTTCTCGTCCGCATCGACCCCGGAAGCTTCTTCCACCTCCAGTCTGTCATCCGGCTCGCGCGCGGCGACATCGTGTACACCGACGCGATACAGGTGCGCCAGGGCGAGGTGACCGCGCGGACCCGCGCACTGGACGACGAACGGATCCGGGCGGTCGCCGCCTACAAGGCCGCGTTCGCCGACCTGAGTGACAACCCGGTCGCGGCCGAGCTGCGCAAGAAGACCCGCGCCGATCTGGACGCGGTGTTCGTCAAGGAAAAGGACCTGATCGCGCTGACCAACCGGCTAGAAGCGCACCAGAAGAACGTCCGCACGCTGGCCGGGGCATCGGTGATCGTCAACACGCTGGTGTGGGAGTCGGGCTACCCGATCGACGCGGTCAACGAACTCGCGTCTACCATCGGCCGGCTGGCCGACAACGCGACGCCGCGAATCGTCCGGCCGACGGCCCCTGTGCGGCCACCGCTGGTTTGGGTACAGGCGGCAAGTGCTTCGGGGGCGGCGGTTTGGGGCGGGCCGTTCCTCGACGCCAACCGCGACGGGCAGATGGAGTTCGCCCCGTACCCGCGCTACCACCTTCCCAGCTACGTGCCGGACCAGCTGAAGGAGCAATTCGCGGCCATCGCCGAGATTCAGCTGGGCATGCTCCCCCGTGCGGATAACTGGTCACAGTCCCTCAACTTCCTCGGCGCACGGCCCCCGGGCGGGGAAACGGCGCCCGAACTCGCCAAAGGCACGAAGGTGCGGCTGGTGGTGCAGTGGCGCGAGCCGGCCGACCCGAACTTCCCGGAGACGGATGTTCCGGCGAACGCGCTCTCGCTGCGGCTGTTGCGCCAGATCGACCCTGCCGGCGAGAAGCGGTCCAGCGACGAGATGGAGGAGGTCGCGCGGTCCGCGAGCGTGCCGATTGTGATCTACCGCACTCGTACGTTCCTGGTGTTCGAGCAGATGCTTGAGGTCGCCCTGGCCGAGCAAGGGAGGTACGCGCTGCTGGTCGAGTCGGTCACCGGGCCGGAACCGCTGCTGCCGGCACTTCGGCGCACGGTCGAGATTTACCCACGAATCGCCATCGAGACAGTCGGGGCCGGGGTCGCAGACCCGCGGGCGGTGTTCCGCTCATACACGGCACCGACCGCAGGCGTTGGGACGCCCGGCGACACAATCGGCGCGATCACTGTCGGAACGCACGCCGCCGGCGCACTTGTGGGCGGCGGAACCGGGCTGACGCTACTGAACAAGCCCGACCTGCTCGGGCCGGCCGAGCTCACCTTCGATAGCACCCCCGCGAGCGGCACCGGTGTGGCAACCGGGTTCGCCGGGGGCACCGCGGCGCTCCTTGTGCAGACCGGCGCCGGGCTCCCGAACGTGTTCCGGTCGGCGGGCATCGAATCGGGCGCGCCGCTGATCCTGCCCAACCGGTGGCTCAAGATCGTGCCCGCGGCCCCGCGCCGGCGTCCTTAGCGCTGCCGGGACCCGCACCGGGGCAGTTGCTTCAGGTTGGAGATTCGGCCGCGCCGGCGCATCGGACATAAATGAATGACGATGCGCCGGCGCGGCCGAATCTCCAACCTGAAGCAACTGCCCCGGTGCGGGTCCCGGCAGCGCTAAGGACGCCGGCGCGGGGCCGCGGGCACGATCTTGAG
>JBJSXS010000736.1:0-2799 GCA_046086545.1 Gemmata sp. | reverse complement strand
GGCAGCGTCCGGTTCGTCGCCAACGCGGTCGACCTGGTGACCTGGCAGCGCCTGGGCACCATGAACGGCGGCGAGGTCGTCGGCAACTACTAACCCGGAGGATCGGTATGCGCGGGTTGCGTTGTGCGGCGCTGTTCGTGGCGGTCGCCGCGCTGGTGGCCGGGTGCGGCGGCGGGGACGCGTGGGGCGACGTGTCGGGCACCGTCAGCTACGACGGCACGCCGGTCGAGGACGGGGCCATCAGCTTCATCCCGGCCGACGGCAAGGGGCAGGGCGGCGGCGGCACCATCAAGGACGGGAAGTACGCCGCGAAGGTGTCGGTCGGCAACATGAAGGTGCAGGTGTCCGGCAGCAAGGTGGTGAGCAAGAAGAAGGTGTACAACACCCCGGACAGCCCGGTGATGCCGGTCACGGCCGAGATCCTGCCGCCCAGGTACAGCGACCGGGAGAAGACCGAACTGACGTTCGAGGTCGCCCCCGGTCCCAGTACGAAAAACTGGGACCTGAAGAAGTAGGCGGGCACCGCGCGGGGCCGGGAATAATCGGCGGGGCCAGGGGATCACACCTGCGGCCCCTCTACTTTTAAGGTCGCACCCATGTTCGCCTCGCTGCGGTTCGGCACGCCGGTCGTGTTACTGGGCGCCCTGGCGGCGCCGCTCCCGGTGGACGCGTGCGCGGTCGCCCCGCCGCGCGACGCGGTGGTGGAGGTCGCGTCCGAGAGCGCGATCATCGTGTGGGACGAGCGGGCGAAGACGGAACACTTCATCCGCCGGGCCACGTTCGCCGCGGCCGCGCCGGGCAGGGTGCCGGTAAAGGACTTCGGGTTCCTGGTGCCCACCCCTTCGGTTCCCGCTCTCGAGGAGTCCGCCGACACGGCGTTCGACGACCTGGCGAAGCTGACCGCGCCGAAAACCGAGACGCGCCCCCTCCCGACCGGCGGCGGGTGCGCCATCGGGTGCGGTGCGATGGCCCCGGCGGCCAGGCCCGCGACCGACGGGCACACGGTCGAGGTGCTCGCGGTGAAGAGCGTCGCCGGGTACGACGCGCAGGTGCTCAAGGCGGCCGACGCCGACGCGCTCGCGGCGTGGCTGAAGGACCACGGGTACGACTCGCGCCCGGCGCTGGCCGCGTGGCTGAAGCCGTACGTCGAAAAGAAGTGGGTGGTGACCGCGTTCAAGATCAGCACCTCGGCGGCCGCGGCCAGCGCCCCCGTGGGTTCGGGCACGGTGCGCATGAGCTTCAACACCGACGCGCCCGTCTACCCGTACCGCGAGCCCGACGACCTGGTCGAAGCGAAGGGCGGCCGGGTGCTGCGGCTGTTCTTCGTCGCCGACCAGAAGGTGGCCGGGGCGCTCGACGGCGGCGCCGCTTGGGGCGCCAACACGGCATGGGCCGGTAAGCCGGGCGCCGAAGGGTGGAAGGGCGTGGTTCCGCACCTGAAGTTGCCCGGGTGGGCGCCCGGGGAAGGAACCTGGCTCACCGAGTTCGAGGACCGCGCGAGTACGCGGAAGGGGAAGTCGGACCTGACCTTCAAGGCGGCCGCGGACCAGACCCCGAAGGAGCGGCCGACACGAATCGTCTACGCGGCCCGCACCGACGCCGGCCCGGCGCCCGCGCTGGCCATGATCGCGGCCGCGCCCGCGTGCCTGTACGCGACGCGGTTCCTGACCCGGCTCGCCGGCCGCCGCGGGTGAGGGGCGCTCAGTACAGCATGCCCTGGAGTTTCGCCCGGTACTCGTCGGCCTGCGGGCTGCGCGGGCCGATCACCTCGAACACCTTCAGCATGAGCTCCCGCACCGCGGTGCGCCCGAGCTGCCGGTCGTCGTCGGCCGCGGCAAGAAGCGCGTCCATCGCCGCCTGATACGCGCCGCGCGCGGCGAGCACGCGGGCCAGTGCGAGCTTCCCTTCGGGGGTGTTCACGGCCCGTGCGGCGGCGAGGTCCGTGTCGGCGTGCGGCACGTCGCGCACCTCCAGCACCGCGCGCAGGCGCTGGGCCTCCGCGGCGAAGTCCCCGAACTCGACGCCGGTGAGCAGGGCGCGCGCTTCCGGCTCGCGCCCGGGCTGCGCGAGTACGACCCGCGCCAGGCCCACGCGGGCGCCCGGGTCGTTCGGCTCGGTCGCGAGCAGCGCCCGGTACGCGCTCCCGGCGGCCGCGGGGTCGCGCTCTTCGAGCTCCGCGGCGGCTTCCAGCGGCGTCGCCTCGGCGGGCGGGGCCTCGCCTGCCGGCCCGAGCTCGTCCAGGAACGCGCGCAGCGCCTCTTCCGGCAGCACCCCGGTGAAGTGGTTCGCCAGCTTTCCGTCGCGGATGGCGAACACCGCCGGGATGCCGCTCACCTGGAACGCCTGGGCCAGGTCCGGCTGCTCGTCGGTGTTCACCTTCACCAACAGGAACCCGCCGCTCTTTTCGGCCGCGAGCTTCTCCAGCAGCGGGGCGAGCGCGCGGCACGGCCCGCACCACGGCGCCCAGAAGTCGATCACGACGGGCCGCGCGCGCGACCCCTCGACGACGACCTGCTGGAAGTTCTCACTCGTCCCTTCGACAACCCATTCTGACGCGGTCACGGGCAACTCCTTCGACGGTCGGAACGACCGCTCTTCGGCGGTTGAGTTCAACCTACCGCCCGGGGGGAAGTTTCCAACCGCGCGCTGGACTTGTCAGCCCGCCGGCCGGCCGGTATAGTTCGCGTACCGTGCTGCACTCGCGAGTTCGAACGCCGAATTGGGGAATGGTGTAACGGTAGCACGAGTGACTCTGACTCACTTAGTCTAGGTTCGAATCCTAGTTCCCCAACTCACCGA
>JBJSXS010000735.1:0-3035 GCA_046086545.1 Gemmata sp. | reverse complement strand
TGTACCGGGCTCGCGGTGCGGCCGGGCTGGTGAGGGTATCACCGGCCCTTCCTGCTATTCTTCTTCAGAGGGTTCGTGATACCCCCGGTGCGTGGCCGGCTTCGCCGGTGTCCCTGGTCCGGGGGGTGGATCATGGGCCGTGGAATCGGGTCTGGCCACGGTACACGGGAAGACGATGCTGGCCCGGCGCCTGCCCTCCATTCTGCCGCCGCTGACACCGGACGAGAGCCTCGAAACGACACGCATCTACTCCGCGGTGGGCAAACTGGCACCGGGCGAGGCGCTGCTTTGCACGCGCCCGTTCCGCAGCCCGCACCACTCGATCAGCGGGGCGGGCATGGTGGGCGGCGGGAGCGTGCCCCAGCCCGGCGAAATCTCGCTCGCGCACCACGGCGTGCTGTTCCTCGACGAGCTGCCCGAGTTCAACCGCACCAGCCTCGAAGCGCTGCGGCAACCTCTCGAAGAGGGCCGCGTCACGATCAGTCGGGCGGCGCACAGCACGGCGTTCCCCGCCGACTTCATGCTGTGCGCCGCGATGAACCCGTGCCCGTGCGGGTACCTCGGCGACGCCCGCCGGCCGTGCAAGTGCAGCCCGCAGCAGGTGGAGAAGTACCTCGGCCGGGTCTCGGGGCCGCTGCTGGACCAGATCGACCGGCACGTCGAGGTCCCGGCCGTCCCGTTCGAGGAATTGACCGCGAAGGCGGACGGGACGTCGAGCGCCGCCATGCGGGAGCAGGTACTGGCGGCCCGGGACCGGCAGCGGGACCGGTTCGGCGGGGACGGGCGGGCGCTCAACGGCCGGATGACCGGGCGGCTGATCCGCCGGCACTGCCCGCTCGACGCCGAGGGGGAGGGGCTGCTCAAGTCGGCGATGGAAGACCTGGGGCTCTCGGCCCGGGCCCACGACCGGATCCTACGGGTCGCCCGGACGATCGCCGACTTGGCCGGCAGCGACCGGATCGACCAAGGGCACGTGGCCGAGGCGATCGGCTACCGCACCCTCGACCGCAAGCTGTGGATGAAGTGAGACCGCACGAAAGCCCCAGGGCGACATAGCCCAGATCAACGCTGGGATTCCGAGCGGGAGCGCTGCCGACGACCGCTACTCCGCCCAGTCGATCCGGCCGTCAACCGCTGAGACTGCCGGCTCGACCCTACCCACCCTCCTTTTGATTCCGCGCCGGATGACTGAGCTCGAACCTGTCATGTCCTGCCGAGGGCTCGGCCGCAACTGGCTCGTCGACACCCCCTCGGGGCCGGTGACTTGGCCGATTGCGCCGTCCGGATGGAAACCCGGGTGACGACGGCCCGGCGAGCGCTCGCCGCCTGACTCGGTGCGATCTCCCCCAAATTGCACGGACGGGTACCCCGAGGGGGGCGTGACCCACTCGGTCCACAGCTCTCCCCGGAGCCGGGCACTTGTCATCTACAGTCTGACCGACTTGTCACGCCCAATCGTCCCACAGGTGAACCACTCGCTCGATCGGCTCGGGCTCGGCCAGGTGGGAGCTTTTCGACTTTCACAACCTGCCGGCAACGGCCGCGTTTGGCTGGCTCTCCCACATCGGTTGCGGCTTCGACCAAGTCGCCGACACCGACAGGTGCAGGTTCCGCGGCATCTCGTTCCACAATCCTGAGGTCCTGCGGGCCGCACCACGGGGCGAGTGTGCGACGTGGCCACGTTCCCGATCCGCACTTTCGTGGACGGGGCGGTCCGTCACCGACCTCCTCCCGCTGGCCGAGTTGCTCGGGGTCGGCACTGCCTACGTGCCGGCGTCAGTGAGCGTCATCGGCGGGCAACTCCGGTCGGTCTAATCGGTTCAAGGCACCGGCCGGTGCCCCGTTCGGCCACAAACCGGGATCGCCATGGCACCACGACACGACGAGACGACCACCGACACCGCACTGCCGACCCCCGACCGGCTCGCACGCGCCGAGTCGGTTCGCGGTCAGTTGCGGGCCGCCCGGGACGCCGGCGACCGCCTCCAACTCGACACCGCCAAGCTCCTGTGCGAGGTCCGCGAGCAGGAGTACTGGCGGGACTGGGGGCACCCCTCGTTCGAGGCGTACGTTGAGGCGGACTGCGGGTTCTCGGTGCGGAAGGCCCAGGAGTTGATCAAGATCTACCGGCGTCTCGCGGTCGAACTGGGGATGTCGGACGACCGGATCCGCGGGCTGGAGTGGTCGAAGGTGTCCGTCGTGGCCCGCGCCCTGACCCCCGAGAACAAGGACGCGCTGCTCGGCCGGTTGGCCGACATGACCTTTCCGGAGGTCCAGCGGCTGGCGCGGGAACTCACCCGCCCGTCGGCCGCCCCCGGTGCGGACGCACCCGAAGCCCCGGCCGCCGCGGCCCCGCCCGCGGGTGACCGGCGCGCGGCCGTACCGGTAGACGACGAGTTCTACGTCCGGCCCGGCGACTGGGAGTTGCTCTGCATCGCCCAGGCCCGCGGGATGAACGTCCTGCTCAAGGGGCCGACGGGGTGCGGCAAGTCGGAACTGGCCGCCCGGGCCGCCGCCGCGGTCGGCCGTGGGTTCCAAGCGTTCAACTGCGGGGCGATGACCGAGGCCCGGTCCGCGCTGATCGGCAACACCCACTACGACCCGGCGCGGGGGACCGTGTTCGCCCCGAGCCGGTTCGTCCGGGCGATCACCACCCCGAACACCACTATCCTCCTCGACGAAGTCAGCCGCGCCCCGCGGGATGCGTTCAACCTGCTCCTCACCCTGCTGGACCGCCAGGGCTACCTGGCCCTCGACGAGAGCGAGTCCGGGCAGGTGGTCGGCCGGGCGGCCGGGCTGGCGTTCCTGGGGACGGCCAACCTGGGTGCCGGGTACACCGGGGCGGACGACCTCGACACCGCTTTCCTCAACCGGTTCGGGGTGGTGCTGGACATCGGGTTCCCGCCCCCCGACCGGGAGGCCGCCGTCCTCCGGCGGCGAACCCCGGGCCTGGACGCCGACGACGCCGAGCGGCTCGTCTCCCTCGCCGACCGGCAGCGGCGGATGGCGCAGGAGGGCGAGTTCGTCGCCGCCGT
>JBJSXS010000734.1:0-3350 GCA_046086545.1 Gemmata sp. | reverse complement strand
CGAGAGCTTCTCCACGATCAGCTGGTCGAGCTTGTTCTCGGCCAGCGACAGCGGCACCTCGTAGATGCTGAACTCCTTGTCCTTCTCCTCGATGACCGCGTTCCGCTCGACGTTGCAGAACAGCGCGATCTTGTCGCACTCGTCCTTCGGGATCGGCTGCTCGGTGCGGCAGATGAGGATGTCCGGCTGGATGCCGATCTCGCGCAGGTCGCGCACGCTCCGCTGCGTCGGCTTGGTCTTCAGCTCGCCCGCCGCCTTCAGGTACGGCACCAGGGTGAGGTGAATGAACAGGCAGTTGTTCTTGCCCACGTCGAGCGCGAACTGCCGGATCGCTTCGAAATACGGCATCCCCTCGATGTCACCGACGGTGCCGCCGATCTCGGTGATGACCACGTCCACGTCGGGCGAAACCATCTTGCGGATGCACAGCTTGATCTCGTCGGTGACGTGCGGGATCACCTGCACCGTCTTGCCGCGGTAGTCGCCGCGGCGCTCCTTCTCGATCACCGACAGGTAGATCTTGCCCGTGGTGTAGTTGCAGTCCTTGTTCAGCACCGCGTGCGTGAACCGCTCGTAATGGCCCAGGTCGAGGTCGGTTTCGGTGCCGTCGTCCAGCACGTACACCTCGCCGTGCTGGTACGGCGACATGGTGCCCGGGTCCAAGTTCAGGTACGGGTCCAGCTTCTGGAGCCGGACGCGGAGCCCGCGCTTCTCCAGCAACAGCCCGATGGAGGCGGAGGTCAGCCCCTTGCCGAGCGAGCTGACCACGCCGCCGGTCACGAAGATGTGTTTGGTCATCGGTCGAACGACCCCCAGCGGTGACGGCGCGTTTTGAACCGTCACTATATTGCCCGCCCGCGGATGCACAATCGGCGCGGCCCCAACTCCGCGCCGCGGGAGCGTCAGGCCGCGCGGCGCGGCCCGCTCGCCCGGTACCACTGCACGAAGGCGGCATAATCGGCCGGCGTGTCCACCCCGCGGTGCGCTTCGGCCACGGTCCCGACGGCGATCGTGCCGCCGGTGCCGAGCACGCGCAGTTGCTCCAGTTTTTCCGACAGCTCCAGCGGGTGCGGCGGCGCGCTCGCGACGCGCAAAAGAAAATCCCGCCGGTACGCGTACACCCCGAGGTGCTGAAGGAACCGCGGGGGCCGCGCGGCGAAATCCGGCTCCGCGTCGCGCACGAACGGGATGGGCGAGCGCGAGAAGTACAGCGCGCGGCCGCGGTCGTCGCACACCACCTTCACCACGTTCGGGCTGCGGTACGCGTCCGGGTCCGCGAGCGGCACCGCGAGGGTGGCCATGTCCGGCCCGCCGCGCATCAGGTCGGCGAGCAGGTCGATCGCACGCGGGTCGAGCTGCGGCTCGTCCCCTTGCAGGTTGATGACGACGTCCGACGCGAGGTTCGCCGCCACCTCCGCGACGCGGTCGGTGCCGCTCACGTGGTCGCCGCGCGTCATCACGGCGCGGCCGCCGAACTCGCCCACGGCGGCGAAGATGCGCGGGTCGTCGGTCGCGACGATCACGTCCGTCGCGCACGTCGCTTCGCTCGCGCGCTCGTAGACGTGCTGGATGAGGTACTTGCCCGTGTCGCGCAAGAGCGGCTTACCGGGCAGGCGAGAAGACGCGTACCGCGCGGGAATGACGATGGCGAAGCGCATGGCCCAACCTCCTGTCGGGGGGAGACGCGATTAGACCACGCGGCGCACGAGGCGGGCAAGGCGAACCGCGGGCCCGGGCGGCCGCGCGCCGGTGCCGCAGGCGCGCTACCGCCGGTCGAGCAGCACGCGGACGGAGCGTGCGAGCGCCGCCGGGGTGAACGGCTTGGCAAGGAACGGCACTTCCGGGGCCGTGCTGGTGAACTGCTCGGCGCCGGGCGCGGCCGAAACGAACAGCACCGCCAGGTTCGGCCACCGGGTCCGGAGCCGGACCGTGAGTTGGTCCGCGGCGGGCGCCAGGGGCACGTCACAGACCACCGCGTCCAGGCCGCCGGTGTGGTCGCGGACGCGGGCCTCGCCCTCGCACACGTCTCGCGCCGACAGCACCGTGTACCCGTGGGCGCGGAGGGCGTGTGTCATCAGCGCCCGCACCGCCGGGTCCGCGTCGATCACGAGGACGGTCTCGGTCCCCCGCCCGGCGGGGCCGGGGCCCGCGGCCGGGGCCGCCGGGCACGCCTCGGCGGCGACCGGCAGGTACACCCAGAACGAGGTGCCGCGCCCCCGCGCCGAGTGGACACGCACGTGGCCGCGCGCCTGGTGCACGATGTCGCGGAGCGTGGACAGCCCCAGCCCGGTGCCCGCGCCCGGCGGTTTGGTGGTGAAGAACGGCTCGAACATGCGGGCCTGGGTGGCCTCGTCCATCCCGCACCCGGTGTCGGTCACCCGCAGCACCGCGTAGGCGCCGGGGGCCACGCCGGGGTGCTCCGGGTCGTCCGGCATGACACGCGCCGCGGCCGCCGCCACAGTGACGGTCCCGCCGTGCGGCATGGCGTCGCGCGCGTTAACCACCAGGTTCATCAGCACCTGCTCGGCGTACCCCGGGGCGACGGCCGCGGGCGGCACGGCCGGGGCGAACTCGGTGCGCAGCTCCACGCCGGTCCCGAGCAACCGCCGCAGGATGCCGCTGCTGGCGTTCGCGACCGCGCCGAGGTCGGCGTGCGCCCGCACCGGCGCCGCCTTGCGGCTGAACGCGAGCAGCTGGCGCGTCAGCCCGGCCGCCCGCTCGCCGGCGCCGACGATCTGCTGGAGCATCGCCCGCGTCGGGTGCCCGTCCGGGAGCGCGTCCAGCGCCGACTCCGCGAACCCGTTGATGACGGTCAGCAGGTTGTTGAAGTCGTGCACCACCCCGCCGGTGAGCCGCCCCACCACGCCCATCTTCTGGGCCTGGAGGAACTGCGTCTCCAGCTCCTTCACCGGCGTGATGTCGGTCTGCACGACCACGAAGTGCGTCACGGCCCCGGTCTCGTCCTCCAGCGGGGTGACCGCCAGGGCGTTCCAGAACGGCGCGCCCCCCTTGCGGTAATTGAGCAGCACGAGCGAACACGCGGTGCGGTCCCGCAGCGCCTGGTGCAGCCGCGCGACCTCGTTCGGGTCCGTGTCCGCGCCCTCCAGGAACCGGCAGTTGCGCCCGAGCACCTCGTCGGCCGTGAACCCGGCGAGCCGCTCGAACCCGGGGTTGCAGTACACGATCGGGTAGTCCGGCCGGCTCGCGTCGCACAGCGTCATGCCCATCGGCATCGTGTCCGCGGCCCGGGCCAGCAGGGGGAACTTCAGGGCCGTTAGCCGCATCAGGCCGGACGGGCGGGGCATCGGCGTGACGGACACGGCCGGAGCGTCCGGGGTGGTCGGGCGGGA
>JBJSXS010000733.1:0-2100 GCA_046086545.1 Gemmata sp. | reverse complement strand
GCCCGCGTTCGGCGGCGGCCAGCACCCCGGCGGCCACGTCGCGCACGTCCACGAAGTTGTTCCCGCCGGTGAAATGGACCGGCAGCCGGCCGCGCCAGAACCGCTTACACAGCGACCCGAACTCGCTCTCACCGAAGTCGTCCGGGCCGACCACGCACCCGGGATTCACAGCCACCACTTCCAGGTCGGCGCCGTTGGCCGCGAGGGCGACAAGTTCGGCCTCGCGCTTCGTACTCGCGTAGGGCACGCCGAACGCCCCGAGGTGCCACTTCGCGGTCTCGTCCTGAACGACCGGTTCGCGAGTGCCCCCCACCGCGACAACCGAGCTGACGTGAACGGCCCGCCGCACGCCGGCGCTGCGGGCGGCCGCGAACACGGCGCGGGTGCCGCCGACGTTCACCGCGCGGATCGCGTCCGGGCTGCCGCCGAAGTCGACGGCGGCGGCAGCGTGAATCAGCACGTCCGCACCCCGGCACGCCGCGGCGAGCGCGTGGGAATCGGTTAGCGGCGCGACAACGGTCCGCACGCCCGCTTCGCGGAGGCGCGTGACGTCCGAGCCTTCGCGGTGCAACGCGATCACGTCCGCGCCCCGTGCGCGTAGCGCGGAGGCGACGTGCCGACCTACGAACCCGGTCGCGCCCGTCAGCGCTACCCGGCGCCCGGCCCACGCTGGCACGCTGAAAGAGGTCAAAAGGAAATCCCTCGCCGGACAATGTGGCGAGGGACTGTAATCGGACCCGCGGGCGAGATCAACTGGAGCTAGTTGGTCGAGTGGCGAGGCGACCTCACGAGGACGGCGAGAGGGACCAGTCCTTGCGCTGGCGGCTGCTGGGAATCTTGAGCATCTTGCGGTACTTGGTGACGGTGCGGCGCGCCACCGGGCACCCGCCGGCCTTGAGCAGCGACACCAGTTCTTCGTCCGACAGCGGGTTCGATTTGTCCTCGTTGGAGACGAGTTCCAGCAACTTCTGCTTCATGACCTCGTACGCGACGACCTCGCTGTTCGCGTCGCCCTCCACCTTAGCCTTACCACCCCCGAAGAACCGTTTGAGCGGGAACACGCCGCGCGGGGTCTGCACCCACTTGTCGTCCACCGCCCGGCTCACGGTCGTCACGTGAACCTTCACCTGGTCGGCGATCTGCTGCATCTTCAGCGGCTGAATGTGTTCCGGCCCGTAGTCGAGAAACGCCCGCTGGTGATCGATGATGGCCTTCGTCACCTTGAGCAGCGTGTTGCGCCGCTGCTCGACGGCCTTCACCAGCCAGTCGGCCGATTGCAGTTTCTTGCGCAGCTCCTCCTTCACTTTCTCGTCCAGGTCCTGCCGCTTGCAGAGATCGACCACGCGCTTGCTGACGCGAATCCGCGGCACCCACTCGTCCGTCAGGCGCACGGTGTAGTCGTTGTCGTCGGACCGCTCGACAACGACATCGGGCATGACGTACTGGGTGCCGCTGTCGGAAAACTTGAGCCCCGGCTTCGGATCGAGGCGGTGAATGGCCTCAATGGCGTCCCGGATGGTGGGGATGTCGAGCTTCGTCGCCTTCTGAATCACCGGGATGCGGTTGTACGCCACGTCTTCGAGGTGGTCGCGGATGAGGACGCGCAGGGCGTCTGCGAGCGGCGCGTCCGCCGGCACCTGCATCAACAGGCACTCCTTGAGGTCACGCGCCCCGACGCCCGGCGGGTCGAGCTTTTGCACCACATGGACGAGCGTCTCCTCGACGTCCGCGGGTTCGACGGTTTCGTCGTAGAGCGCCGCGATCTCTTCGAGTGTGACGGTGCGGAACGTGTCCTTGTCCCCGTCCCCGATCCGCTCGCGGGCGCCGAGGTATCCGGTGCGGTCAATGAAGCTGCAAATGTGGCGCGCGAGCCGCCGCTCGTTTTCCTCCAGTTCCAACTCGCCGATCTGGTCCGCGAGGTAGTCCTGCAGCGACTGGGGCCGGTCCGGCATGTTGGCCATCGCTTCGAGCTTCCGGTCGCCCTCCTCATCGATGGCCGCGCGGCTGCCCCGGTGCTCCTCGTTGAAGTGGTCGTCCCAGTCGCGGTTCAGTTCCTCCAGGCGGTTGAACTCGAGGTCGCCGGTCTCGTCGTGTTTGAGC
>JBJSXS010000732.1:0-8366 GCA_046086545.1 Gemmata sp. | reverse complement strand
CGGGCGTCGCCGGCAGGTCGTGGCTGAACTCCGCGACCGGCTTCTTGTCCAAGAGCGCCTTCGGGTTGTCCAGGTGCTCCGGGCGCCACCGGGCGGCCTTCAGTTGATCGACGTAGTTCGCCTCCACGACGCGGAAGTGCGCCTTCGTCACGTTCTTGTAGGTGACCTTGATGGTCGGCAGCGGGTCTGCCCACACGCGCTCGGTGGCGGCGCGCGCCGACTTGCTCTCGATCTGCTGGACGAGGTTGTAGCACAGCTTCCCGCCCGCGCTGTTCGGGAACGCGCGCTCGCCCGCGAGCGCGAAGTCGCGCGCCCTCGCCAGATCGCCCTCGTCCCGCACGACGCCCGCGAGCTGGTACTGTGCCATCGCGAACAGCTCGTGCTCGCCGTTCGCTCTCGCGAACGCCTCCAGCGCGGCCTTGTAGCGGGCGTTCCTGGTCTCGCCCGTCGCCTTGTTCCACCCGAACCGCAGCCGGTGGAGGTCCGCGTCGAGCCGGGCCGAAGGCTCTCTGGCGTCCTTGTGGAACGCGAGCAACTGCTGGAACAGCCTGATCCCTTTGAGGGTCTTGTTGTTGGCGTCGGTGGTCTTCGGCTCCCACTTCAGGAAGTCGGCGACCGGGGCGAAGATGGGCGAATCGGCGGGCAGTTCGAACTCGTCCTGCGGCTTGGCCCCGGCCTGCTCCGCGCTCGTGTAGAAACTGAGCGCGTCGAACACCAGAAAGTCAAACAGTGTGGGCCGGAATTTGTCGTCGATGCTCCCCTTTTGGAGCAGCACGTCGTACTGCCCGACCGGGATCGCCTTCAACCCGTTCTCGGCCGCGAGCGCCTTGTCGAAGGTCCTGTCGATCTCCGCGAAGATGCGGGGCAAGTCCCAGGTCCGGATGTCGGCCCCGGGCGCCTCGCCGGTCGCGGTGCGCTGCGTGAACCGCCACCGGTTCTGTTGGAAGTAGTGCCAGTACCAGTGCGCCAGCACGGCGTTCATCACCGGGCGCATTTCAACTGGCGCCCTCTCGACGGCCGCCTGCATCCGCGTGATCTTCTCCTCCGGCTTGTTCCCCTCGATGTTCCCTTCCAGCGCGATCTTCTTGGCGATGGCCTTGATCGCCTCCGGGTACGCCTTGTCATTCAGCGCACTTTCGATGATCGGGTCCAGCTCCGCGATGGCGGTCTTTGGGAGGCCCTTGCGGTCGGCCTCTTCGACCTTCTTCCAGCGGTCCGCGTGGGGCGGTTGGGCGGCGTACACCACGACCGCGACGCCGCCGACAACGCAGGCTAGGGCGAGGGCAGCGGAGAAGAGTCGGTGCGACCGTTTCATGTGCTGAACCCCCGGAGAGGGAAAGGCTGAGAGGGCGCGGGGCGCCCCGGGTACGTTTTAGACGACGGAAAGGGCGCGAGAGATTGGGGATGAGTTCCGACGGCGTCCGCCGCCGTCGAGGTGCCTGCTTGCCCGGATGCGCCCGCGAAGGGCTAACGGGCTGTCGCGCTGTTTGTCTCGCCGTCCGGGGTGCCTTGACGTATTGGGCGAGCCCGTCGAAAATGCATGTGCGTTGCGTACAATCGATGTGCCCACCCCAGTCGCGCCCCTCACCCGAGGGGGCCGCCCCCCCCGAGACCGTCCGATGTCACGATCCTTACACCGTTTCGCCGCCGTTGTGCCGGTTGTGCTGGTCGCGGTTCTTGTGGTCGGGTGCGGCGGGGACGGCGTGCAGCTCTCGACCATCCCGAAGACCGAGTCGAAGGGCGGTCCGGGCGAGAAGGGCGACCCGGGCACCGGCGAGTACCGCATACTGGGCGGCATCTTCCCGGCCGACGACCCGGCATGGTTCTTCAAGTTCCCCGGCCCCAGTGACGCCCTTAGCAAGTACGAGGCCGACTTCGACAAGATCCTCGCGAGCGTGACGATTCCGCCGAACGGCGACCCGCAGTACGACGTGCCCGAAGGCTGGAAGCGCGGCCCGGGGCGCGCCGGCATCGTTGTCTCGACCGCCCTCACGCCCGACGGCAAGTACGAGGTCGCCCTCTCGTCGTCGCGCGGCGGGCTCACCGGCAACCTCGAGCGGTGGGCCGAGCAACTCGGCACCCCGTTCGGCAAGGACGGCAACGCGAAGTTCACCCGGCCGGTGGACGCGACGGGCGGCGTGAAGGGGTTGCGGGTGGACATGCGCGGACCGAAGAAGCCGCCGATGGGCGGGGGCGGCCCGATGATGGGCGGCAAGTAGTCAGTTGCGAAGCGGCTCGCGGCTTCGCGAGCAACGGCAGCGTGCGGCGACAGCCAATATCCGAGGACCAGCGATGAGCGCGAACCTGCCGCACGCCCCGGGCGAACACGGCGAGCCGCCGGCCAAGAGCCCCGGCCGCGGTCCGGGCCGCTACGCGTACCGGGCCGTTAAGGCGCTGGCCTCGCTCCAACTCACCGTCGCGCTGCTCGCGGTCGGCATCGGGCTGGTGTTCTTCGGGACCCTCGCGCAGATCGACTTCGGCATCTGGACGGTGGTCGACAAGTACTTCGCGTCGTGGGTCGTTGACGTGCCGTTCGACCTGTTCCGCAAGCTCCTCAACGTGTTCTGGAAGGAGGCGGTGCCGCCCGGCGGGTCTGCCTGGAGCGGCTCGTTCCCGTTCCCGGCCGGGTACGCGGTCGGCGTCGCCATGATGCTCAACCTCCTCGCCGCGCACGCGCTGCGGTTCAAGCTGACGTGGAAGCGGGCCGGCGTGTTCCTGATCCACGGCGGCCTCATCCTTCTGCTCGTCGGCGAGTTCGTCACCCGCCAGTTCGCTGTCGAGCAGCAGATGCGGATCGACCAGGGCGCCGCGGCCGACTTCACCATCGACACCCGAAACGTCGAACTGGCCTTCGTGGACACGTCCGACCCGGCGCTCGACCGCGTCGCGACGGTCTCGCAGAAGCGCCTGAAGGCGGCTCGCGCCGGCGAGCGCGTCGCGCACAACGACCTGCCCGTCGATGTCGAAGTCCTGAAGTTCATGAAGAACTCCGACTTCCTCGACGTGGCGCCGTTCGAGCCGGAGTCCGGCAAGACGGCGCGCCCGGCGCTCGTGCCGTCGGAGCAGGGCACCGGTCCCGCCGCGTACATCCGGCTGCACGACAAGGGCACCAAGCAGCCGCTCGGCGTGTTCGCGGTCGGACCGCAGGTGAAGGAGCAGCGGTTCGACGCCGGGAAGATTTCGGTGCGCCTGTCGTGGAAGGACGACGGGCTGCGGCTGGTGGACGCGTCGCCCGCGGCGTTCGACCGCGTCGCGCAGATCTCACGCGGCGGGCTGCGATCGGCCGCCACCGGCCAGCGGATCGCGCCCGAGGCGCTGTCGCTCGAAGTCGAAGTGGTTCAGTACATGCCGAAGGCCGAGCTGGTGGACGTGACCGACTTCGGCAAGGGCAAGGTAACCGGCAACCTGACCGTCGTGGAGGTGGGCGAGGAGTCGGGGGTCGCCACCAAGTCGCGCGGCGATGCGAGTGCCGCTTACGTCAGGCTGTACAAGAAGGGCACCGCCGACGCGCTCGGCGTGTACGTCCTCGGCGTGTACAACCTGCTGCAAGACCAGCCGGTGAAGACCGAGGGCGGGGAGCGGCTGGTGTCGCTCCGCAACGCCCGCATCCAGAAGCCGTACCGCATCCACCTCGACAAGTTCAGCTTCGACCGGTACGAGGGCACGCAGAAGCCCAAGAACTACTCCAGCGAAGTGCGGGTGTACGCCGCCGACGCGGCCCCGGACGGGCCGCCGGCGCGGACCACCACCATCCGCATGAACGAGCCGCTGCGGTACGCGGGCGAGACGTTCTACCAGGCCGACTTCGACAAGGACACCGAGAAGACGACCATCCTCCAGGTGGTGAAGAACCCGGGGACGGTCAACTTCGGGCTGTTCTACGCCACCATCGACTACATCGCGTGCGCGCTGGTCGGGTTCGGGCTGCTCCTGCACTTCGGCATCTACCTGACCCAGTTCCTGATGCGCCAGGGGAAAGCTCCGGCCGGCGCGGCGGCGGGGCCCGGGGCCGCCGCGGTCCCGGCGGCGCCGCCCTCGGCGTCGCGCATCTTCCCGTGGGTGATGCTCGGCCTCGCGGTGCTGGCGCTCATGGCCGGGTACGGGCGCATGACCCCCCGCGCCACGAGGGAGCCCTACGACCTCGACGCGTTCGCCCGCCTGCCGGTGATCGAGGGCGGGCGCGTCAAGCCGCTCGAAACCGTCGCCCGCGTGTACCTGCGCACGGTGTCGCACCGCGAGTTCTTCGAGGACGATAGCGGCAAGGCACAGCCGGCGGTCCGGTGGTACCTGGACGTGATGACCGCGGGCGACATCAAGGACGACTCCCCGGCGTGGCAGCACAGGGTGTTCCGCATCGAGAACCCCGAGGTGCGGGACGAACTGAAACTGCCGCTGCGCGAGGGGCTGCGGTACTCCCTGGCCGAGATCCGCCCGCGCATCCGCGCGCTGATGGAGAAGACGGCCGAGGCGCAACAGAAGGCCAAGCAGAAGAAGCAGCTCAGCATCTTCGAGTCGAAGATGATCGAGCTCGAAGAGCGCATGTCGATGGTGCTCAGCCTGCACCGGCTGCGCGGGCTGAACGCGCAGGGCGTGGACACGCTGCGGCTGCTCCCCCCGGAAGCGGGCGCGACCGGCTGGCAGTCGCTCGGGGACGCGATCGACCGCGCGCGGCGCGAGTCCGAGATGGGCGCGGTCGCGGCCGCGGACAAGCTGGTGCGGGCCGACAACTTCAAGCGGCTGTACGAGTCCACCGACGCGCAGCAGCGGCAACTGGTTCGCATCGTCACCGGCGAAGACCTCGACCGCCTCAAGGACGAAGACAAGCAGGCGGCGCTGCTGGACGTGGTGAAGACGATGCGGATGACGCCCGAGCAACTCGGGCAGATGCCGCCGCAGGCCCAGGCGCGGGCGCAGTGGCTCGCCGCCGCCTACGTGCTCCTCCCGGGGGCGGACGCGAGCCGCATCCAGGCGGAGTCCGAGGCCGAGTACCGCACGCGCCTGGCCGCGGTGCCGGCCGCGGGCGACTGGGAGAAGATGCGGACCACGTACCGCGACCGCAAGCCGACCGAGTTCAACGCGGCGGTGGCCGAGTACCGCGCGAACCGCCTCGGCGCCGTCTCCCTGGCGGACACCGCCCGCACCCGCGTTGAGGTGACGTACAACCGGTTCGCCCCGTTCTACCAGTGCGCCGGGCTGTACGTGTTCGCGTTCCTGCTCGCCGTGTTCGGGTTCGCGATGTACGCGGCCGAGCGCCCGCGGTGGGCCGCCGCGCTGCGCCGGTCCGCGTTCCTGGTGCTGTTCGTCACGCTGGTCGTCCACACGCTCGCGCTGCTGGCGCGCATGCACATCATGGACCGGTACGGCGTGTTCGTCACCAACCTGTACTCGTCGGCCATCTTCATCGGCTGGGGGTGCGTGGCGCTCGGGCTGATCCTGGAGCGCATCTTCCCCATCGGCGTCGGCAACATCATTGCGGCCGTGCTCGGGCTGACGACCACCATCGTGGCGCACAACCTGGGCACGCAGGACACGCTGGAGATGATGGAGGCGGTGCTGGACACGAACTTCTGGCTGGCCACGCACGTCACCACGGTGACCCTCGGGTACACAGCCACGTTCGTCGCCGGGTTCCTGGCCGCGGTGTACGTGCTGATGATGCTCGGCACGGTGGTGCGCGACTCCTACGAGAGCAAGGGCGAGCCGACGGTCGGCGCGCTCCTGGCGTTCGGCACCGCGGTGCTCGGGCTGGTGGGCATCCCGGTCGCGTTCGCGTGGTTCGCCAAGTCCGCGCTGGAGAAGTTCGAGGTCGTCCACCCGCTCATACTGGACGCCGGGTTCTGGCTGGCGGCGGCGGTCGGCACCGTGTACGGCCTGACGCTGCTGCTCCTGCGGGTGTCGGCGGCCGGCGCGGACGCGCAGGGCCGGCCGCTGCAAGGGCAGATTCCGCCGCTCGCGCGGCCGGCGGCGGCGCTCGCGCTCACCCCGGAAAGCGGCAGGATCGTCGGGCAGATGATCTACGGCGTGATCGCGTTCGCCACGATGCTGAGCTTCATCGGCACGGTGCTGGGCGGCATCTGGGCGGACCAGTCGTGGGGCCGGTTCTGGGGCTGGGACCCGAAGGAGAACGGCGCGGTTCTCATCGTGCTGTGGAACGCGCTGATCCTGCACGCCCGCTGGTGCGGCCTGGTGAAGGACCGCGGGGTCGCGGTGCTGGCGGTGTTCGGCAACGTGATCACCGGGTGGAGCTGGTTCGGCACCAACCAACTGGGCATCGGGCTGCACGCCTACGGGTTCGACAGCCGGCTGGCCGACGGGTGCTTTAACTTCTGGGTGCTGCAGCTCGCGATCCTGGCGGTCGGCGCGGCGATTCCGCGGCACTTCTGGGCCAGCGCGACGCGCCGCGCGGCCGGTGCGGCGCCCGCGGGCCGGGTCGCTGAGGCGAGCGCGAACCTGCCCGCGGTGCCGACGGACGCCGCGGCCCCAGCGGCGAACGGGCACGACGACGGCGCGCCGAACGACAGCGGCCCCGCGCGCCGCGACAGGGGCAAGCGCCCCAAGCGGCGCTGACGGGAGTCGGGGGGACGGCGTGTTGCCGCGCGGGGGGGCGCGTGCCCCCTGTTTCGGTTGCCGCCGCCGGCTCGCCCTTCACGTCGCCTTGGGGCGCAGCAGCAGCCACGCGGTCGGCGCGATCACCAGCGCGGTGCCCAGGAGGGCCACCCCGTTCACCGCGCGGTCGAACAGGGTCACGCACATCAGCATCACGAACACGATTTGCGTTAAGCCCACCACCGACACCTTCGACGGGGCGCCGCGACCGAACGCGAGCGTCAGAAACACCTGCCCGATGGTGGCCGACAAGCCGATCCCGAGCAGCCGCGCCAGCACGCCGACCTCGGCGACGCGCTCGAGCGGTTGCGTGCGCGGGGTGACCAGGAACGCGGTGACGCAGAACACGGTGGCGACGGCGGAGAAGTGGACGACCACGGCCCGCGGGTCGAGGTCGTGGAGCCGGTGCAGCCCGAGCATGGCGACCGCGCTGAACACGGCCGACGCGAGGGCCGCGAACACGCCCCCGTTCCCGGCTTCGAGGTGCGGCTGCTCGACCAGCACGACCCCGGTGACGCCGACCAGGAGCGCGACCGCCAGCTTCCAGCCCGGGGCCTGCCCGTACAGCGGCCACGCCATCAGTGCGACCCACAGCGGGAACGTGTTGCTGAGGGTGACCACGTCGTTCGCCGGCAGCTGCCCGAACGCGTAGAACGCGCCCACCATGCTGAAGCTGCCGGCCACGCTGCGCACCCACAGCCGCCCCGGCCGCAGCCACACCAGCGGCACCCCGGCGTGCCGCGCGAGCGCGGCGCCGAACGCCGCGACCAGCGCCGCCCGGAACACGGACACGGTCTGCCAGTCGCACAGCGGCGCGCCGCCGTCGGGCCGGGCGCGCGTGAGGTCTTCGGCCAGGACCGCCATCACCGCGAACGAGAACGAGCCGCACAGCATCCACAGGTACGGTCGGGCGTCGGACTGGTTCATCCAGCAACCTTATCGGCGCGCCGGCGCGGCGTGTAGCCGACTTCGGCCCCCGCGGCGTACAATCCGTTGTTTAGCGCCTGCCCTTGCAAGGGCGTGTGGAGAACGGCCATGTATCCGTCGGGCCGGTGGGACGGGTTCTGGGTGCAGACCGGGTGGGGCCGGCAGCCGATGCTGCCGCTCACGCTTCGCTTCGCCGACGGTCTCATCACGGGCGAGGGTCACGACATGGTCGGCCCGTTCACGTTCGCCGGCGAGTACGACGACAGTACCGGCGAGGTGCGGATGGTGAAGCAGTTCATCGGCAGGCACCAGGTGCTGTACATCGGGCGGCCCGACGGCGAGGGGAGCATTCTGGGCACCTGGTACATCGCGCACCAGGACTCCGGGCCGTTCCTGCTGCGCCCGGTGCTTCAGAAGCCGACCGGTGACGAACCCATTTACGAAATCGGCTGACGGCGCCATGCCTCCTCCCCCCGAAGCGGACCCGCGCGCGGCGTTGGCCAGGCTGGTGGTGCGGTTGCGCGCCGCCGCGCCCGCGGACCGCTCTGCGGTGGTGCGCGAACTCCTGCCCCTGCTGGCGAACCCGAAGGTGCCGCTGGCGGTGCGCCTGGCCGGCGCCGCACGCGCGCTGGGCGCGATGCCGGACGCGCCGCGCGGGATCCGCGACGTGGTGCGCGCGCTGACCGGGCGGGTCGCGAGGCCCCGCGGTTTGGCCCGCCTCCGGTACCTCCAGCGGCTCACCGAGAAGTCCGACGCGCTCGACGCGCTCGTCGCCCGGCGCGAGCGCGCGCTCCTGATCGGGTGCCCGCGGTGCCGCGCCCGGCTCTCGCGCC
>JBJSXS010000731.1:0-4116 GCA_046086545.1 Gemmata sp. | reverse complement strand
GGCGCGCTTCAGCTCCTTGCCCTCGGCGTCGAGGACGGCAACGACCGCGCACAGCGGCGACTCGTACTTCCGCGCTTGAAGGTCGAAGGTGTAGTTCGCACCCTTCTTGAGGTCGAGCCGCCACTCGGTCGCGGCCCCGGGCCGCGCGACGGCCCCGTTCAGCGCGACCGGCGCCCGAAGCGACTTGCTCGCGTCGGTCGCGTCCGTCAAGCCGTCGGGCCTCGCCTTTAGCGGGAAGTGGAAGTCCGGCACGCTCGCGGCCGTGACCGTGAGCCGGTACACGAACGCCTGCCCGCCGAGCGCGCGCGCGTCGGTGATGCGGACCCGGTACCTGCCGTCGACTTTCGGCGTGAACTTCACGCTCGCGTCGGTGCCCACGCACGGGTGCAGCATCTGCTCGGCGAGTACGCCGCCCGCCGCATCGACGATGTCAAGCTTTGGCGCCAGCGGCGAGTTGAGGCTCGCGGCGTGAACGAACGCGGTCACCGTCTCGCCCGCCCTCGCGTCGAACGCCCACAGGTCCACGTCCTCGCGCGGGAAGATGCGGCCGTTGGCGGTGCAGGGCAACTTGATCGCTTCGGGCACCGGGTCGCCGTCGATCTCGTTCTCTACCACCTCGGGCAACTCGCCGACGACGAACACCGGGCCGCTCGCGGCGCCCTGCGCGGTGAACACCCGCACGCGGCGCGGGCCCAACGGCGCGTCCTTTGCGACCGCGACCTTGCCCTGCATGTCCGCGGGGTAGTCCTCCTGCTGCTGCGACTCGGGCAACAGCAGCACCGGCCCCTCGAACCAGAGGCGCTTCGCCGGCGCGAGGTGCGGCGACGCGCTGACGCCCGTTCCCGTCACCTCAAACCCGGGTTTGTCGTGCAGGAACAGCCCGCCGACGCGCACGTCCGCGGCGGTGCCGCGCTGCGCGCCCGCCGGGAACACATACGCGGCCGTCGGCGGGTTGGCCCGAAGCGCCGAAGGCCCCGCCACAGGGGCACCAATCGCACACAACCAGACACAAAGAGAACCACAGTACGTCTTCATGCGTCAATCTTCCTCGTCTTCTTCGTGCCCGCTCGGCGCCTCAGTCGCGTGAAGCGGTTCTCACACCAGCTCGCCGATCACCTTGCCGTTGTTGACCAGCGCGGTGGGGCGGCCGTCCGGTGTGTGGACCTCGTCTTTGGGATCAACGCCCATGAGCGAGTACATCGTGGCGAACAGGTCTTCCGGACCGTAGGGGTCGGACGCGGGCTTCTCGGCGCGGGCGTCGGTCTTGCCCACGACCACGCCGGGCTTGATCCCGCCGCCGCCGAGCAGCACCGTGAACGCCGGGCCCCAGTGGTCGCGCCCCGCGTTCTTGTTGATCCGCGGGGTGCGCCCGAACTCGCCCGTTACCGCCACCAGCGTGGAATCGAGCAACCCGCGGTCGGACAGGTCGCGGAACAGCGTGCTGATCGCGCTGTCGTAGGCCGGAAGAAGCGTGTTCTTCAGCACCGCGAAGTTCCCGTCGTGGGTGTCCCAGTTCGAGTGGTCGATGGTCACGCACCGCACGCCGGCCTCGACCAGGCGGCGGGCCATCAGGCACGACTGCCCGAGCGTGTGCCGGCCGTACTCGTCACGCACCCGCTCCGCCTCCGCGTGGATGTTGAACGCCTCCTTCGCCTGGCGCGAGGTCATCAGGTCGAACGCCTTGTCGCGGAAGGTCGCGAGCGCGCCGGCCTGGGCGTTGGCCTTCAGCTCCGCGCTCCTGTGAAACCGGTCCACGGTTTCGAGCAACTTCTTGCGGTCGTCGAGCCGGTCGCTCGCGATCGCGGGCGGCGGCACCAGGTCGGGGACGCTGAAGTTGGGCGCGCTCGGGTCCGCGTCGATCACGAACGGCGCGTGGTTGGCCCCGAGGTACGCGGGGCCGCCGCTCGGGTGGGCTTTCGGCAGCGCGACGTAGGCCGGCACCGCCCCCTTCGGCCCGAGCTTCTTGGACACCACCGAGCCGACGCTCGGCCGCTGGTTGTTCGGGCTCAGCGACTGGTTGAACCCGGCGGTGGGGAAGTAGCCGGTGAGGATGTAGTGGTCCGCCGGCCCGTGGTCCGAGTTGTGGTGCCGGAACGACCGGATCAGCGAAAACTTGTCCACTTCCTTCCCGACCTTCGGGAGCAGGTCGCAAATCTGGAGGCCGGGGATCTTGGTCTTCGCCGGGTTGAAGTCGCCGCGAAACTCCGCCGGCGCGTCCGGTTTCAGGTCGAACGTGTCGAGGTGGCTCTGCCCCCCGTGCAGGAACACGAAGATCAGCGACACGTCACGCTTCGGTGCGGCCCTCCGGGCCCCCTCGGCGGCGCGCAGCAGCTGCGGCAGCCCGAGTGCGGAGCCGAACAGCGATGCGGTTCCGATCCGAAGCGCGTCGCGCCGCGTGACCCCGTCGCAGAATGAACCCGCCATGAGACGCACTCCGAGGTTACTTTGCCTGATCTTTCTTGTACGCCCGCCCGCCCTGAATTACATACCGCGCGTTGCCGTCGGCGCCGGGCGCGGTCTCGAACGCGCCCGGGCCGAACTGCGCCGCGAGTTCCAGCGCCTTCTCAACCGTCTTCGGTAGGCTCGACCCGGTGCGGTTCGCGACTGCGGCGACCCCGAACCTGCTCGCCGGGGCCATCGTCACGGGGCCCGCGTACCCCTCTCGCGACCCGCCGTGCGGCACCGCGAGCGCCCGCGCGGCCGAACCCTTTCGCGTACACGATCCGGTCGCCCCGCACGCAGGCGACCGGGGTCATCCGAACAGTTGGAACACGGGCTTGCCGTCGCATAGGCGGTGCGGGCGGTTCTCGCGGTCCGGGATCATCGCCGCCGGGTCGACGCCCATCGCGTGGTAAATGGTCGCGAGGAAGTCGTCCGGCGACACCGGGTTGTCGGTCGGGTAGGCGGCCTGCTTGTCGGTTCTGCCGTACACCTGCCCGCCGCGGACCCCGCCGCCCGCGAACAGCGCCGTTTGCGCCGCGCCCCAGTGGTCGCGCCCCTGTTGTGCGTTGATCTTCGGGGTGCGCCCGAACTCGCCCGCGACCGCGACCAGCGTGCGCTCGAGCAGGCCCCGGTCGCTGAGGTCTGCGAGCAGCGCCGCCAGCGCGCGGTCGAGCGGCGGCAGGCAGTACTTCTCTTTCAGCATGGCGTAGCCGGTGATGCCGCCCAGCCCCGCGGTGCCGCCGTGGTTGTCCCACACGTTCGCCACGCCGCCGTTCGGCATGATGTACAGCCAGATGACCGACACCACCTTGACGCCGCTCTCGACCAGCCGCCGCGCGAGCAAGAAGCTCTCGCCGTACTCGTTGCGGCCGTAGTGGTCGCGGAGCTTCGCGGGCTCCTTCTCCAGCGCGAACGCCTCGCGCACCTTCGGGGCGGCGATCATCCGCATCGCCTGCCCGCGGAACTCGTCGAGGTCGCTGCCGCCGGTCTTCTGAAGCCGCGCATCCTGCCCCTGAAGCATCTTCAGCAGCCCCTCGCGGGCCTGGAGGCGGGTGGCGCTCACGTCCGGCGGGAGCACGTCGGGGTGCGCCGCCGGCTCGTTCGACTTGTTCGCGGCGAGGCGCTCCAGCGGGTCGTACCTCGGCCCGAGGAACCCGGCGTAGGTGCCCGCGTAGGTGACCCCGTCGTGCCCCACCGGGCGCGGGACCGTGACGGTTGCCGGGATCTCGGTCTGCGGCGCGAAGTACGAAACGGCGCTGGCGAAGTTCGGCGGGTGCGAGCGCCTCCGCGGGTTGCGGGGCGACACGAGGGTGGGGTCTTTGCGCCCCGTCATCATGTGGTAAACGCTCGGCTCGTGGTTGTTGTCCGCGTGCGACAGCGACCGCACGAAGGCGACCTTGTCCGCGTGCTTCGCGAACAGCGGCATCTGGTCGCACACCTGAATGCCGGGCACGTTGGTGTTGATGGGCTTGAACGGCGAGCGGATGCCCTCCGGCGCGTCCGGCTTCAGGTCCCAGGTGTCCTGCTGCGGCGGCCCGCCCCACAGAAAGATGAAGATGCACGAGTCGGCGCTGCCCGCCGCCGCTTGCGGCTGCGCGAGCGAAGGCGGCGCGGCGGAGGCGCGCGCCTGAAACAGTGCGGGCAGGGCGAGGCCACCGGCCCCGAGTTGCCCCA
>JBJSXS010000730.1:0-2930 GCA_046086545.1 Gemmata sp. | reverse complement strand
CGCGATACCGAGTTGCAGGCGGTGCGCGCGCTCGGTATCGACGGCGACCTGGCTCGGCCCTCGACCTACATTCTGGACCAGAACGGGCACGCGGTCTTCGCATTCGTTGGCAACGACACCGTCGACCGGCCGTCGGTGTCGTCTCTGCTGGCCCGGCTGGACGCGCTGAAGGAGAAGCGTAACCCGATGAACCCGAACGGGAAAAAATGATCGACCCCACGGACGCGGCTCCGGGCCGGCCGGACACCCTCATCTGGCAGGGGTGGTTCATCGAGGCGGGGGGCCGGACCGAGGGGCCGCTCACCGAGGGGGAGCTGCGCGCCCGTGCGGCCAGCGGCTACCTGCAACCGACCGACCGCGTCAGTGTCGACCGGGTGACGTGGGTGCCGGCCGCGAGCGTGCCCGGGTTGACGTTCCCGGCCGCGGTCCCGGCCGCCGCCGGGCGCGGCCCGACCCGCCCGCTCGTCGAGACGGTCGTTGCCAACGCACCGCCCCCGGGCACCGGGCCAGAGTTCTCGCCCCTCGACTCCGTCCCCGGGTACGACCTGCAGGGGGTGCTCGGCACCGGCGCGTGCGGGGTGGTGTTCCGCGCGGTGCAGGAGAAGCTGAACCGGGTGGTCGCGCTGAAGACGGTCAAGATGGCCGACAACACGCCGGCCCACCTGCTCGCGCGGTTCGACCAGGAGGCCGTCTCGCTGGCCCGCCTCCAGCACCCCAACATCGTTGCGGTGTACGACTGCGGGCACACCGGCGGTCGCGCGTTCTTCGCCATGGAGTTGCTCGACGGCGAGGACCTGGAGCGGCGCATCGAGCGGTCCGGGTCGCTGCCCGAGCGGGTCGCGTGGCTGGTCGCCCGGCAGACGGCCGCGGCCCTGGACCACGCCGCCAAGCACGGGGTGATCCACCGCGACGTGAAGCCGGCCAACCTGTTTCTCGTGCCGCCCCCGACTGGGTTCCCGCTCCCGTCCGGGGTGCCGATGGTGAAGGTGACCGACTTCGGGCTGGCGCGGACGCTGCGCGGTGCGGACGAGACGGACCCGGGCCAGACGGCCGTCGGGGTCATCATGGGCACCCCGGTGTACATGGCGCCCGAACAGTTCCTCGGCGGCCACGTCGGGATTCAGGCCGACATCTACAGCCTCGGGGTCACCGTCTACCAGGCGCTCACCGGCGCGGTCCCGTTCGACGGGCGCACGCTCCTCAACGTGGTGGCCCAGAAGTCGGCCCCGCCCCCGCGCCTGTCGGGGACGTGCTCGGAGGAGACGACCGCCCTCGTGGCCGCGATGATGGCGCTGGACGCGGGGCAGCGGCCGGCGAGCTACGCCGAGTTGATCGCCCGCATCGACGCGCTGCCGTGCCTGGACGGCGCGTTCACCGCGGCCGGCCTGCCGATCACGCCCCCGACGCGTCCGGCGCCGGCGGGCGCGGGGCCCGTACCGGCGCGCAAGTCGTGGGTCTACGCGCTGGCCGGGGCGGTGCTCCTGGGCGGCACCGTGGCCGCCGCGGCGCTGGCCGGCGCGTTCGGCCGCTCGCCCGCCCGTTCCCCCCTGGGGCCGCCCGGCCCGCCTGCGGGGCTCGCCTCGCGGGCGACGTACACGACGGTTGTCGAGATTCATGACCTGCTCGACACGAACAACACCCGCGAGTGGGCGGCCCCGTTCTATTCGGTGCGGACGGATGATGAGGGCACGCCGGCGCTGACCGGGACCGGCGTCGCGCGGCGCCGGCTCCCCTCGGTCGCACACTCCCGGGTTCGGCTCGCGCTCGATCTGCATGAGGCCGCGACGGTGGACGTGGTGCTAGCGGTGGCCCCCGGCCCCCCGCACATCGCCGAGCAGTGGCTGGTGCGCGTCGATCGCACGGGCGGGGCCGCGCTGTGCAAGCGCGCCGGCCCGGGCGGGGTGCCCGTTCCGCTCGGCCCGACGGTGCCCGTGCCCACTGCCGCCGAGCTGAACGCGAAGGACGAGCCGCGGTCACGGAAGCTCGTCTGCACACGCGCCGGGGGCACGCTGAGCGCGACGTTCAACGGACAGCCCCTCGGCAGCGCACCGTGTGCCGCCCCGCCCGCCGCCGAACTGCGGGTCGAAACGACGGGCGGCTCGGTTCGCATTGAGGAGGCGACGATCGAGGAACTGGCTGCGGACCGGTGACCCGGCCTCAGGGTACCGGCGGCCCTTTCGGGTGCAGCTTCACGCGGGCCTCGTACTCGGTCGAGAGCACGTCGCGCACGGTCCCCTTCCTGATCAGTTCCTTCTCGGGGGTCTCGCCCAGGTCTTTCGTGTCCTTGATCCACTGGTCCAGCGCGGCGGCCATCTCCTTCCGCACCTTCTGCAGTTCCACGGATTCGGCGCTCGCGAGGTTGTGGACCTCGTGCGGGTCGGTGTCGAGGTCGTACAGCTCTTCCGTCGGCTTGGTGCGGCTCATGAACAGCATCTGCGTCTTGTTCAGCTTCCCCTCGAACGCGAGCCGCCGCCACTCGCGCATGATCGGCATCTCGTCCATGTAGTTGATGTACTGGAAGTACGGCAGGTCCGGTTCGAAGTTGCGGACGTACCGGTACCGCTCGCCGCGCACCGTGCGGACGCGGTCGTACGTCTCGTCCATGCGGTCGCGGGCCCCGAACACGTACTTCGGTGCCGGCTGCGCCTTCTCGCCCAACATCACGCGCCCCTGCATCTGGGGCGGCACCTCGGCGCCGGCGAGCGCCAGCACCGTGGGGGCGAGGTCGAGGAAGCACACGAGGTCGGCGCGCACGCTCCCGGGCGTCACCTGCCCGGGCCAGCGCACCAGCAGCGGCACGCGCAGCCCGCTGTCGTAGGGCCACCGCTTGCCGCGGCTCAGCCCCCAGCCGTGGTCGCCGAAGAAGAACACCACCGTGTTGTCGCGGAGCTTGCGGTCGTCCAGCAGTTTGAGCACGTCGCCGGCGGCGT
>JBJSXS010000729.1:0-7472 GCA_046086545.1 Gemmata sp. | reverse complement strand
AGCCCATCGCAGTAGCGTTCTTGGGTCCGGCCGGTGAGCGTCAGCATGAGGTGCTCCGTACTGGGGGATTCGGCAGGTCGTAAGAACTGCGAGCGTCACTGCGGGCGTCGTGGGATCGGCGGGAGGTCGGACACGTTCGTGCAGCAGTCAGCAAGCGGGTGAGGTCGGTTCCCGGCGGTGTACGGTGGTGCCGTCTGGCAGGCGGGTCACTCCCATCAATGGTGGGATCTTCGGCGGTGTTTTCGCGAGTATCCGGTTCGTGGCTCGAGCCGCCCGCGAGCCCCAGGCCGGACCGAGTTCGGCACGCTGACCCAACTGACTTGCCACGCAAACCATTCCCAGGCAGCGACTTCCGACCGGATAACGTCTGGATCCGTGGCGGGGCAGCGATCCACTTCGGGCAGCCTCTCCCTGATTTAGCCGAACGCGGAGGAATCCCGCGAGAATTATTCGAGTTGCCACGGGATAGGGTGGCGAGTTGAACGGCAAGTGCGACTCGAGCCCTTCACGCAGACGCGTGTTCGATTTCGGGTCACGCAGTGATCCACCAAAGAGCGCGATCACTTGCCCGCGATCGAGTAAATCTGGACCTTCCGTTCGTTGTCGTCGGCGGCGGCAAGGAGGCATCCGTCGGGCGAGATCGAGATCGAAGTGATCCAGTAGCCGCGCTCAGCGAAATTGCCGAGATCGCGAACGAGCTTGCCGTCTTCGAGTTGCCAGACCTTCACGAGTTGATCACGCCCCGCCGAAAAGATGTGTTTGCCGTCGGGGTGGAAGGCGATGTCGGTCGCGCCGCGCGAGTGGCCGGGCGTCAGTTCGCGAACCTTCTTCCCCGTGAACGGGTCGAGTAGGGTCACCTTCCCGGTCGGCCCTTCTTGCTCGATGTTCCCGCGGCACACGGCCAGCCATTTGCCGTCCGGCGAGTAGGCGATGGCGGACATCCCGCCGGTGACTTCTTTGGTCAGCTCGACTTTCATCTTGCCGGTTTCGAGGTCCCAGAAGTGAAAGCTCGGCGGAACCACGATTTTGTCTCGCCCGGGGACGTGCTGCGACGCGGCCACGGTCTTGCCGTCGGGCGCGATCGCCAGGCTGCGGACCCAGTTCTTGCACTGCCAGCGGAGCAGTTCTTTCCCGGCCGGCAGATCCCACACGATGATGACGCCCTGGTCGTCGCCGCTCACGAGCCGTCTGCCATCGGGTGATTGGGCCAGCGCCTGAATCCATTCCTTGTGACCCGCCAGTTCCTTGACCGGCTTCTGCACGATCACCTTCGCCTCGACGGGCGGAGGCAGGGCCGGCAACTTGTCCACCTTCTCGACGACACCCTTCAACGGCGTCCCGTCGTTGAGCACGACGGTGCCCGGAGTTCCGGCGTCGCTGAGCGCGTCCCAGTATTTCACCGTGCGGTCGTTGCTCGCGGAGATGAGGGTCTTGCCGTCCGGCGTGACCAGAAGGCGGTTGACTTCAGCGGTGTGGCCGACGAGTCGGCGCACTGGCTCGAGTTTGTCGCTTCCCTTCGATGGGAGGTTCCAGATCAGGATGTCACCGTTTTTGTTCCCCGCGGCAACTTTGTCGTTTCCGATGAACGCGACGGCGGAAATGACGTTGCTGTTCCACGGAAGCGTGTGGATCACCTTGGCGTCAGCGAAGGGCGCGGGTTGCGCGGCGGCGAACTGTTGACCCGCCACCGCGCACCAACTGAATATCAGAAGGGAACTGGAGTGACGCATGGCGTTCGCTCATCCTTTCGTGGCACGCATTCGGTCTACTTCTTGGCCTGAGGCTTTACGATCGTCAGGTAGATCCACGGTAGCAACTGTGGCTTTTCCTGTTTCTCGACACTCACGCCGTTCGGGCCGAGTTTGACTGTGGCCCCCTTGGGGAATTCCATTGCGAACAGCCGGAAGCTGCGTTCATTCCCCAGATATCCGCCCTGCAACGACTCCCCCGTGTCCTTCCAGTCCGCGAGCCAATCCGGCTTCTTCGCGAGCTTCTCGTCGTGGGCCACGTAGACGGTTGCCCGGTTGGTCAGAGTGAACTCCATCAGCACCTCGCCCGCGAAGCCCAGGGAGGCATTGTCGGGCTTGATCCAGTCGCAACCGCGAACAAGCTCGGGGACCTTGCCGATCACAGCCACAGGTCCGGGGCTGGGAAACACCTTCCAGCCGACGTCCCCCGGCTTGAGATTCGCCACGATCTTCCACGGCTCGCCGTAAACCGAATCGGAAGGTACGACCCGATTCGACTTGGGGTCGTGGATCACCAATTTGTCGATCAGCCCGGACGGCTTGCCCACCGATTGCTCGGGGAGCTCGTAAGGCATGGCCTTGCCCAATTTCGTCCACGCCACGGCGCTCGCCTCGTTCGGCAACCAGGTGGCCTTGGTCTTATCACCGGCGTACTTCGCGTACTCGGCGATTTCCAGCGTGACCGGATTGGCCAGCCAACCCGCCTCGACCCGGATGTCGTTGAGCTTGGGCAGTCCCTTGGAAAGATCCACGTCGGCGGGGAGTCGCTGCGCGATGACGCCTTCCAGCCAAGGCATCAACAACTCGTTCGGCAGCACGTTGCCGTGCCCGCCACGGGGCAGGCAGAAGTAAGTCCACGGCGCTTTCTGGCTGCGAGCGTAACGGTCGAGGCCGTACGCCATGATGGTGCCGCACACGGGATCGTTCTCGCCCGCTTGCTGGATGCACGGCACCCGAAGCGACTGCGAAATGTCGTGGGGCGTTCCCACGAGCGACGACTTGGTTTCGGTCCTCCGGTTGAAGTGGAAGCTCTCATTTCCCTTGGCCCAGGGAGGCAACGGCTGATGGGCCACACATGCCAGCATGCGATCCGGATGCTGTTGTGCAAGCAGCATCGTGAACCCGCCGTTCGACGAGAGCCCCACGCGGATCACCGGGGCGTTGACGAGTTCGGGACGTTTCAACTCCGCTGCGACTTCCGCTCGGAATTTCTCATCGAGAAAGGCGGCGTCACCATCGCGTCCGAAGGGAAACCAAACGAGGCCGTGGCGCTCGCAGAAGGGCTTCCAAGGCTTGGGGTCGCCTGCTTGCCTGCCGTCAAAATGCAGGATGCCCCGGAGCTTTCCTTCCGGCACCCAGGCGTTCGGCCACTTCTTCTTCTCGGCCTTCGGCTCCTGCGAGATAGCCTGTTGACTCGGCACCTGGGACGAAAGCACGACAACTGCGACTCCAAGAAGCGCAAGGCGACCAACAAAGCGAGTTCTGTGAAAGGCACTCATCGGAATGTCGCTCATTTAGCGAACGGGAACTCGAACGATTCGAAGGCCGCGGTCGTCCTCCCGGTTGGACGGCGCAACGCGAGAGTGAAACCCCGCCCGGCAGGTTTCCAGTCATCGCGACACGCCTACCCCAGCTGTTCCTCGATCGGCTTCGCCCCTTCCGGTGTCGCCCAGATCGGGCGGCTGCCGAGGAAGTGCTTGGCCCGCGGGTTGATGCACAGCGTCTTGTACATCGTGGCGAACAGGTCGCCCTCGTTCACGGGGTTGTCCTGCACTTCGAAGCCGTCGCGGTTGCTGGCACCGTAATGCTGGCCGCCCTTGATCCCGCCGCCGGCGAGCACGATGGTCCACGCCCGGCCGAAGTGGTCCCGCCCCGCCTGGAAGTTGATCGCGGGCGTGCGGCCGAACTCGCTGGTCCAGACCACGAGCGTGTCCTTCAGCAGGCCACGATCATGAAGGTCTTGCAGTAGCGACGCCCACGCCGGGTCGAGCACCTGCAGGTTCGCCTTGTGGACCGGAAAGTTGTCGTTGTGGCTGTCGTAGCCCAGGTGGCTGGCCTCGACAAAAGGGACGCCGGCCTCGACGAGTTTGAGTGCCGTGAAGCAGGCCCGGCCGAAGCTGCTGTCGCCGTAACGCGGCTTCGCCTTGTCCCACTCGGCGGACACGTCGAACGCCTTTCGTGCCCGCATGAGCCGCAGCGTGCGAAGTTCGGACGTGCGATGCGCCGCGAACGGTTCGCCGGGACGCTGCTCCGCGAATCGCTCCTCCATGAAGTTCAACAACTCGCCGCGCCGGTCCTGGACGTCGGCCGCGACGGACGGGTTGGCGAACCCCGGAAGTTTGCCGTCGTCGGCCACCACGAACGGCTCGAACTGCGGCCCGAGATACCCCGCACCGTACAGACCGCTTCCGGATCCGATCTTGACGAAGCTCGGCAGGTCGCTGTCCGGGTTCTCACAGTATTTGGCGACCATCGCCCCGATTTCCGGGTGCGGAACGCGCTGGCTGGACGGGTAGCAGGTGTGCATGTGGTACCCGCCGATGCCGTGATCGACCGACTGGGTCTTCATGCTGCGAATAATCGCCAGCTTGTCGGCGTGCTTCGCGATGTTGGGTAGGTATTCACAAACCTGGATTCCGTTCACCTTGGTCTGGATCGGCAGAAACGGGCCAGCCGTGGGTCGGCCCGGCTTCATGTCGAAGGTGTCGATCTGGCTGACGCCGCCCTCCATGTACAGCATGATGCAGCGCTTGCCGGATCGCTTGGCCTCCGCCGCGATCGTCTGGGAATGTGTGAGCGCGCCCCAGTTCGCGACCGCAATTCCGCCGGCGGTGGTCAGCAGCGCCCTCATCAGCGAGCGACGTGACATGTGCTCTGTGCTGTGCATGCCTGTTCTCCTGATCTGCCGCTTGCGATGAATACGTTCGACACGTTACTTCGCAGCGAGCGAACAGATGACGACTCTCCCTTCGGCATCGGCGACGGCCAGCAACTTCCCGTCGGGAGCGATCGAAACCGCGTGGAGCGTCGGCGTGAATGGGCCCTGCTTCCCCTTATCTTGAAGGGAGAGGCTGATTTCGTGGACCTGCGCACCGTCGCTGAGTTGCCACGCCTTCACCACTCGGTCGCGACCGCACGTAAAGAGGTGCTTGCCGTCTGGGTGGAAGGCCAGATCGGTGGCTCCTCGAACATGCGCCGGGGTCAGTTCTCGGGCCTTCTCGCCGGTCGTGGGGTTGAGCAGAAACACCTTTCCCGCCGGCCCGTCGCGGTCGATGCTGCCCACACAGAACGCCAGGTACTTCCCGTCGTCCGAAAAACGCACCGTCGTCACGCCCCCGGATAGCCCTTTGCTCGCGTCAAACTTCATCTCGCCGGTCTGTGCGTCCCAGCCGCGCAGACCGTTCTCGGCTTCTTTTTCAGACAAATGGGGTAACTGCTCCGCCGTGACCACGACCTTGCCGTCCGGGGAGATGTCGAGCGCGCGAACCCATTGCTTCACCTTCCAGCGACGCTGCTCGGTGCCCTTCTGCGCGTCCGACAGGATCACCAGTTTCGAGTCGTCGCCGGTGACCAGCGTCTTGCCGTCGCGGGAAAGGGCGAGCCCCCAGATCCATTCCTTGTGCCCCGCGAACTCGCGGATCGGCTTCTGCTCGACGACCTTCGCGGTGACCGGTGGCGGCGGGTCGGGGAGCTTGGCGACTTTCTCCGTGACCCCCACGAACCTGTAGCCGTCGTTCATCACGATCGTGCCGGGGTTGCCGTCGCTCGCGAGTGCGTCCCAGAACCGGACGGCCCGGTCGTTGCCCGCCGAGATCAGCGTCTTGCCGTCGGGACTGCATAGGAGCCGGTTGATCGGGCCGGTGTGTCCGACGAGTCGCCGGGCCGGCTCGGGGCTCTTGTCGCCAGTTGAGAGGAGGTTCCAGATCAGGAGGTCCCCGCGCCGGTTGGCGGCCGCGACCTTGTCGCTGCCGATGAACGCGACGGCGGAAACCACGTCGCTGCTCCAGGGGAGCGTGTAAAGGATCTTCGCGTCGGAAAATGGGTTTGCCACAGTGCACCCAACTTCAACAGGGAGGACGAGTCTCCGTAGACTCGTCTGCGGTGGTGGGAGGGACTGGCGTCCCGTCTGCGGTAAAGGGCGAGTCCGCAGACCCGCCCGGCACACGGTTACCCTAACAACTGCTCGATCGGCTTGGACCCTTCCGGCGCGGCCCATCTGGGCCGCGAGCCGAGGAAGTGCTTGGCGCGGTGGTTGACGCCCATGGACTTGTAGATGGTCGCGATGAAGTCCGCTTCGCCGACCGGGTTATCCGCGACCTCGAACCCGTCGCGGTCGCTGGAGCCGTAGTGCTGGCCGCCCTTGATGCCGCCGCCGGCGAGCACGGTCGTCCACGCCCGGCCGAAGTGGTCGCGCCCCGCCCGGACGTTAATCGCGGGCGTGCGGCCGAACTCGCTCGTCCACACGACCAATGTGTCCTTCAGCAGGCCGCGCTGCGTCAGGTCGTCCAGGAGCGAGCCCCAGGCCGGATCCATGGTCGAGTACAGCGCCTTGGAGATCGGGAAGTTGTCCATGTGGGTGTCGTGGTTCCCGTGCGCGACCTCCACGAACGACACGCCGGCCTCGACGAGCTTGAGCGCGGTGAAGCACCCGCGGCCGAACTTGTTGTCCCCGTAACGCTCCTTGGCCTTCTCCCATTCGGCACTGACGTTAAAAGCCTGGCGGGCCCGCATCAGCCGGACCGTGCGCAGTTCCGCCGTGCGATGCGCCGCGAACGGCTCACCTTTGCGCTCCTCAGCGAACCGCTGCTCCATGAAGTCCAGCAACTCGCCGCGCCGCTCCTGAACCTCCGTCCCGACGCTCGGATTGACGAAGTTGGGAACCCGGCCGTCCTCTTCCACCACGAACGGCTCGTACCGCGGGCCGAGATAACCCGAGCCGTAAATGCCGCGTTGCCCGCCGATCTTGACAAAGCTCGGCAGGTCGCTGCCCGGGTTCTCGCAGTACTTGGCGATCATCGCGCCGGCTTCCGGGTGCGGGAAGCGCTCGCCCGGGTTGTAGCCCGTGTGCATGTAATAGCCGCCGGGGCCGTGATCGGGCGTCTTGGTTCGCATGCTGCGAATGATCCCGAGCTTGTCGGCGTGGCGTGCGATGTTCGGCAGGTACTCGCAGACCTGGATGCCGGTGACCTTGGTCTGCACGGGACGGAACTCGCCACCGGTCGGCCGACCCGGCTTCATGTCGAAGGTGTCGATCTGGCTGACGCCGCCCTCCATGTAGAGCATGATGCAGCGCTTGCCGGATCGCTTGGCCTCCGCCGCGATCGTCTGCGAATGTGTCAACACGCCCCAGTTCGCGACGGCCATTCCGCCCGTGGTGAGCAGCCCCTTCATCAGCGAGCGACGGCTCAGGTGGTGCCCCGAGTTGCAGGTGCCCGCTTGGTTGTTCGCGTTCATCTGTTTGCCCCTGCTGACTATCGGTTGAATCGAAACTCGGAACACGACACCAGCACCCACATCACGTCTTCCATGCGCTGCGCCGACGCCTTCGGATCCTTCGCGTCCGCGGTGAGGTACTTGACGAAGCGATCCTTCTCCTCGCTCGTCGGCGGCCGGCTCAACACCGACAGGAACAGCCGCTCGACCTTCGCGCTCCAGTCCTCGGAACCGCCGAGCAACTTCTCAGGGAGGTTGCCTTTGTTGGGCCGGCAGAGGCCCCGAAACTGG
>JBJSXS010000728.1:0-5977 GCA_046086545.1 Gemmata sp. | reverse complement strand
CGCGCACGCGGTACTCGCCCGCCCCGGCGAAGGCTGTGCGTGGGATCTCGATCGACGTGCCCGCCGCGAGCTCCTGCGCCCAATGTGGGGCCAACTCGTACCACCCCGGTTGCCCGACGCGGCCCACGCGCCACTCCAGCGCCGCGGGGTTGCTGCCGGCGGGCGAACTGAACTTCTCGGCCTCGAACCTGAACTCGCCCGCCTTCGGGCGCGTCACGGTCGGCTTCGCGGGGATCTGGTCGTCCTTCGCCTCGTGCGCGAGGTAGCCCCAGCCGTACCCGCGCTGGTCGCCGTCGTTGGGCGCGTACTTGCCCCCCGGACGCGAGTCCGTGCAGAACTCGATGAGGTACTTCTGGAACCCCGCGAGGTCCGGGGCCGCGAGCCTGCGAGTGAAGGGGCCGCCGAAGTAATCGCCCCGCGCGGGGTTCACGAAGTACGACCCCTTCTGGTTCATCCGCGGGGCGAAGTTCCAGCGCGCCTCGTCGAGCTTCGCCCAGTCCACGTCGAACTTCTTCGGGGCGAGCGCGGCACCCAGGTCCGTGACGAGCTGCCCCACCTGCCCGCCGTTCGGGGACGCGTCGGACACGAACAGGTCGAGGATTTCGCGAGCGCGGTTGCGGTACTCCAGCGCGAGCGCCGGGTGCTGAAGGCACCGCGCCGCGTCGATGTGACCCGGCTGGTGGTGCCGCGGAACGAACATCATGTCCATGTCCCACGGGATCGGCGCCCACTTGCCCTCCGGGTTGCGGTAGTAGCCGTGGTTGCCGTCCGGCCGCACGTCCACGTTCGCCAGCAGCCGGTTCATCGCGTGGAAGCTGTAGTACGCGGGGAGGTCGAGGTTCTTCCGCCACCAGTCCTCTTTCTGGTTCCCCCGAGCGCCGCTGATGAACGTCTCCCACGCCTTCTGCGCGTCCTCGGGCCTGGGGAACTCCTTCGGGACGTGCTTCACGCCGCTCTGAATGCTGACGGTGAGCCCGTCGGGGAGCTTCTTGTCCGCGAGCGCCGCCGGTTCCATCTCGCCCACGGCCGTGTACAGGCCCCACAAATCGCCCTTGTACTGATCCTTCGCGTTCACTTCCTCGGCCTCGGTGACGACCCGCCACTGAACCCACGTCGCGAGCGGGCTCGGCACCCCCGCGAGGCGGTAGGAGCGCATCGAGAGCACTTCGTCCAGCCCCGCGATGCCGCGGTGAACGGGCAGGTACGGGGTCGATTGCCCGGGGTTCAGCGCGAGGCCGTCGCACTCCGCGAACGGCTTGCCCTCGTGGTCGAGGAACGGCAGGTCGTGCCCCTTGGCGAACTTCAGGCCCCACTTGTTCTTGCCCGAGATGTGCGCGCTGCCCTGCCCGCGGTTGCTGTACTGGATGTGGTCGTACACCGCCCCGCGATACACCACCGTGCCCTGCTGCTTCTGCCGGTGGAAGTTCCCGTCCCACTGGCTCTTGGCGACGTCTTCCGTTCGCGCGATGAGGTGTAGCGCCTGCATCGTTCCCAAGAAGTCGGGCGAGAACGTCAGCGCGGGCGTCTTCCCCGGCTGCGACGCTCCGACCCACCCGGCCGGGCCGCTGTCGCACCACCACGCGAAGTTCGGGCAGGCGTCTTGGGCGTCAGGCGCGCGAACCGCCTTGCCCGCGGCATCAACGGCCGTGACGCGATACCGAATCAGCCACCGGTGCTTCTGGTACGAAGCGGGCACCGTCGCGCTGAAGATGCCGTCGTTGGCCTTCGCGTCGCCGTCCTTGCCGTCGTCGTGCATCGGCAGGTCGGTCCAGTCCTTCTCGTACTCGGCATCGGCCTTGCGGATGTACTTCCCGGGCGCGACCGCTTGCACCTTCAGCGCGACCTTCGTGGCGCCGCTCGCGACCTTCGCGGTAACGACCACGTCCGTGTCGGGTCCGGGCGAAGGAGGTGCGTGCTTCACGTCGCTGATGAGTGCGGCCCTCGCGGGCTGCGCGAGCCCCGGCCGCGCGAACGCGAAGAGGCACGCCAGCAAACCGAGCGACAGCCGAGCGACCATGAGCTTCCCCTCGCGCTGAGGCGATGATGCGCGGATCGCGAACCGTTATTCTTTGCCCAACACCAAGTCTACCACCCAGCACCCGCGCACGTGCGGGCCTTCGCCCCGGCAGTGCGAAAGGATGTCGTCGGAGTCGCAGCCCGCGTCCCGGAGCGCATCGGCCAGAACCGGCATCGCGGAGAAGTCACGCGACTCGTACATCTGTGCCGCGAGCGCGCGAGCGGTATCGGCGCGCCAGGAAGGGGCGAAGGTGACGGGACGAAACGGGTTCCCGAAGATGTCGCGGAGGATGGCGATTTGGGCGGAGCGCTCCGCGTCGCGAACCAGATAGTAGCTGCCCGGCGTTTTGCCGTTTGAGGCCCACGCAACCGCTTCCACGGCGGCGTATGGTGCGTGGACGACGGCAGCCCCTATGCCGTCACAGACGTGGCAGCAGAGCGCGCCGTGTTGCATCCCCCGCACGCATTCGCGTTCAAGCGCATCCTGGGAGATGGCGCCCTCTGCGTATTGCTCTGCGGTCTCTACGGCCTTGCCGCTCAACTCGCTCGTGAACAGGTGGCGCGCACGCCGACTGCATGCGCATGCGTAAAGGCGCAGTTTTCGCTGCCCTTTGGCGGCCCGAGACGCCCCCAACTGCCGACAGAGGGTCAGGGCAATTGAACCGGGGTGCGTCTCGTTGACCCATTCCGCCTCGGTCATGGGCGCCTCACTCACACGAGTTGGAGCGTGCCGCGGGTGACGCCGAGTTGGTTCAGCGCGCGGAGCTGACGCCAGGTTTCGCGCCCGTCGTCCAGTCCGGCGATCACGCGGGCGTATTGCGTGAGCAGCGAACCGACCTGCTCCGGGGTTTCGCGCAGCAGGTCGATGCGGTAGTGGGTGATGCCCAGCCCGCGCATCCGCCCGACGTACTCGGCGCCGCTCTGGGGCACGCTGTTGAACACCGTGTTGCGGCACCCGGTGTCGGGCAGCACCGGGAAGCGGGCGCCCACCCGGTCCCTCAGCTCGACCTTGTGAACCTCGCACGGGCGCCCGCAGTCGCGGTGATCCTTTCCCGAACTCAGGAACGCCGCGAACACGCAATGCTCCATGTGAAACATGGGCATGTGCTGATGTAAAACGGGCTCGAACCAGTGCGGACCCGCCCGCCGGACCATCGCGGCGAACTGCTCCCAGTTCAGGTCGTAGCTCGGAGTGAGCCGCTCGAGCCCGGCTTCGACCAGCACGGACGCCGTGAGTTCGTTCGCGACGTTCAGGCTGAAATCGCCCACCAGCCGCGCGTTCGGCAGTTGCTCGCGGAAGTAGCTGATGCCCGCGAGGTTGCGCACCAGAACGGCATCCGGTTCGGCGCGGGCGACGAGCGCCTGAAACCCGTCCTCACCGGGCTTCCACACGCGCACCGGGGCCAACCCGATGGGCACCCCCGCGGCGCGGGCTTTGGGCACCGCGTCCTTGTACCGCCGCAAGTCCTCGAAGTCGCAGTACACCGCGCCGAGCGTCGGGAGGCCGTCGGGCGGCACCCACGCGAGCGCCCCGTCGAGCTGGTCGAGCGTGCGAGCGAGAACGGTGAGTGTCGGCTCGTCTTGCCCTCTCCCATCGCGGGCAAGGGGGGAGGACAACGACAACCGCGCCCGCGCCCCCGCGAGCGCGTCGGGGTCCGCGATCGGGTGCCGCCGCGCCCCCTCGCGCAGCGCGGCCAGGGCGCCCGCGGCCTGGCGGCGGAGGTCGTTGAGGACGCTTCGCGGGAGCATCGCCCCGGGCGGAAGCTCGAGCCGCACTTCGCCTAACTCGAAAGGCGTGTCCCCGAGCCGCGACAGCTGCTCGCGA
This sequence comes from Gemmata sp., assembly GCA_046086545.1. Taxonomy (GTDB): domain Bacteria; phylum Planctomycetota; class Planctomycetia; order Gemmatales; family Gemmataceae; genus Gemmata. Next base: position 2,136 of record JBJSXS010000728.1, on the reverse strand, counting down.
ACCTCGGCGGCTGAGGTGGGGCGCTTCTGAGCGAGTTCGAGCGGCCCGGGCCACGTCGCGCTCGCTTCGCGCCGCCCGTCGGAAAGCGCGAGGGTGAGCGCCCCGCCGACGGTCGCTTTCAGGTGCGCACGAACGGGTGCCCGCTTCGCGAGTTTGTCCTGCGAATAGCTCTGTTCGAGCCTCCTGCGCAACGCCGGGTCGTCGGTCTTGTACACGTCGCACCCGACCGGGATTTGTGCGAGGTCGAGCGCGCCCGCCTCGAACCCAAGCGCGACTTGCCCGAAGGGACCGCGTTGCGGGAACGACGCCACGTCCCAGACGCGCCCGGCCGGCTCTTTCGCTTCTGGCGTGCCGATGTCGAATAGCACGCCATCGCCGGGCTTCACCAGGTCGTCGAACCGCTCGGCCAGTTCGATGAGGAGCGCCGCCCCCTTGTGCGGTTGGTCGTGACCGAAGCCCGCGACCTTTCCGACGCGCACCCCGCGGCTCTTCGGGAACCGGCCGCGGACCAGCATCTGGTGGTTCACGCCTTCGAGGAACCCGGGCGTCAGCCCGCGACTGAACGTCTGCGCGAGGTCCAGCTGTTCGCGGCGCGGGAGGGCGAAGTGCTGCGCCGCGAGCTTGGTGTCGATGGCGCGGCGGTAGGTCCGTGTGGTCGCGGCGACGTAGGGGCCGCCCTTCAACCGCCCTTCGATCTTGAAGGAGATCACGCCGGCCTCAATCAGCGGGGCGATGAGGTCGAACGCGGCCAGGTCCTGCGGGCTGAGCAGGTATGCCCGGTCGCCGAGGTCGCGCGGGGTGCCGTCCACGATCATTTCGTAGGGCAGCCGGCACGCCTGCGCGCACTGCCCGCGGTTCGCACTGCGGCCCCCCAGCGCCTCCGACGTGAGGCACTGCCCGCTGTACGCGACGCACAGCGCCCCGTGAACGAACACCTCCACGGGGGTCGCGGTGCCCGCGGTCACCTTCTGAATGTCCGCGAGCGAGAGCTCGCGCGCGAGAACGACACGCTCCGCCCCCAGGGCGGTCACGAACGCGATGCCGCGCGGCTCGGTCAGCGTCATCTGCGTGCTGCCGTGGACCGGCAACGTGGGCGCGATCCGCTTGATGAGGCGCACGAGGCCGAGGTCCTGCACGATGACCGCATCGGCTCCGGCTTCGGCCACGGCGCGCACGAACCGCGCCACCGCCTCGAGTTCGTCCGAGAAGATCAGCGTGTTGAGGGTGACGAAGCCCTTCACGTTGCGCGCGTGGAGGAACTTCATCACGGCGGGCAACTCTTCGAGCGTGAAGTTCGCGGCCCGGGCGCGGGCGTTGAAGTTCGACAGGCCGAAGTAGACCGCGTCGGCCCCGTTGGCGACCGCGGCTCGCATCGCCTCCCAGTCGCCCGCGGGGCTCAGCAACTCGGGCGTGGTGTGTGCAGACATGCGTGAATTGTATCAGAGGCCGACGCCGCCTCACCCGAGGGGCCGGCAGGCGTCGTAGGCGACGACCGCCAGGTTGTGGAGGAAGTGGAGCACCATCGCGAGCGTCAGCCCGCCGTACACCCGGGCGTACCCCAGGAACGCGCCCACCAGGAACAGGTACGGCATCCCGATGATGTTCCCCAAGTGCGCGAGCGCGAACACGGCTCCCGTCACCCAGATGGCGAGGTGCACGTTCATGTGCCGGCGCAGCACGCCCAGCGCCATCTGCCGGAAGAACAGTTCCTCCACGACGGCCGGCTGCACGCAGATCAGCAGCACGGTGATGAGGGTGAACTTCATCCGCCCCGGTTCGGGCGCGCCGGCCGTCCTGACCAGTTCGCGGAGCAGCTCGAAGAACACGAGGTTCATGCACAGCAGCACGCACAGCACCGGCAGCGACCCGAACCAGGCGAGCAGCGCGGTGCCCTCGGGCACCTTCTGCCTGGCCGCCGACCAGACCATCGCGAGGGCCGCCAGCGTCAGCGCGGTGGTGACGACCCCGGCCAGCGCCTGCGCGCCCGTGACCTCGTCGGGCGCCGCCAGGCCGGCCAGCACGGAGACGACCGCGCACCCGACCAGCGACGCGAGCAGCCCGAAGTACGCGACCGACACGGTCACGACGGGCGGGATCAGGTACGGGCGGCGCACGGGGATCGCGGGCGCGACCGCG
>JBJSXS010000727.1:0-7800 GCA_046086545.1 Gemmata sp. | reverse complement strand
CAGGGTCCGCGCGGGTCGCCGCGTTCGTCGAGCCAGTCGGCGAACACGAGCCGCGCGGTGTGATCGCCGGTGGCGATGGCGGCCAGGAACCCCTGCTCATCATTCATCGGGGCTCTCCGGTCAGAGGAACGAGCAGCACGGGCGGTACGGGGCTACCGGATGCGCTCCACGGCCGCCGCAGCGGCATCGCGTACATTTTCGTCTTTATCATGCCGGGCATGCGATGTCAGCCGGCGCGCCGCAGGTGCCGCGGCCCCGTCGGGCACGACCGGCGGCGGGCCGTCCGCGTAAGCGACGGCGGGCGGCGCCCGCACCGCGCGGAGGCGCGAGTCGTTTCGGGGTCGGCAGTTGCTTCGCGGGGGGACGCCTCGCGGGTTTACTTCGCGGGCTTGAGGCGCAGCGCCCAGACGCGGGTCGGCGTGCCGTCACCCCCGGTGACGAGCAGCATGACCCGGTGCAGCGGGTCGAACTCCAGGTTGTAGTTCATCCCGCACGCGAACGGCAGCTCGGCGCCCTTCACCCGCTCCCACGAATCGGCCCCCAGGTCGTAGAGCCACGTCTCGGTGCCCTTCTTCTCCCCCTCGACGCGCCTCACGAGCAGCACCTTTTTGCCGAGGTCGGGGTGGAACTCCATCGGGTTGTGCTGGTCCCTGGGCGGGCGCGTGCCGGCGGTGGGCATCAGTTTGTACTCGCCGGTTCTGGGGAAGTACGCGGCCACGTCGTCGCGGTTCTCGTTCGAGCCGAACACGACGACGGCCGTGTGCTTCGCGTCGTAGGCGCAGTTGGTGTGCCAGCCGAAGTGCCCCTTCTTGACGACGTGCTCCCACGCCCGCGGCTCGCCCCCGAGTTCGTGGATGCCGTCCGGCCGCACGGCGACCACCACCCTGCGGTCGGTGTCGTAGGCCGCGCAGTACGGGAAGCAGTTCGCCCCGTCGCCCGGCAGAGCCGCCCACTCGCCCTTCTCCATTCGGTAGGTCCACGTGGGCTTGCGCTTGATCCGCGGCCACAGGTCCTTGAACGAGTCCGTGAACCGGCCCGGGGCGAGGTGGTCATCGAAGACGGGCACGATCATCTCGTCGCGCGCGGCGTCGTACACCACCGAGCCGAAGGTGTGCATGGCCCACGGGTGCGCGCCGCCCGTGCCCGCGACCGCCAACCCGTCCCTCGTCACGTCGTAGGCGGTCCGCGGGTCGTCGGCGTAGGCCCGCGACCACTTGAGTTCGGCGGTGGAGAAGAACAGCGGGCTGTTGGCGAAGTCCTTGCCGTGCGTGTCGCTGCCGAACAGGACGAGCCGGTTGCGCTTCGCGTCGAAGCAGCTGCCGCCGTGCGGCTGGCGGCGGAACGTGAGCTCGCCCTTCTTCTGCTCGTGGACCAGGACCCACTCGTTGGGGCCGAGGCCGGCGAGCGCCGGGTTGCGGGCCGGGTCCGCCGCGCGGCCCGGCGCGGCGCACGCGGCGAGCAGCAGCAGCAGCAGCGCGGCGCGGCTCAAGCGAGCGCCTCCTTGATGAGCGGCGTGTCCTCGCCGATGAGCCGGTGCGGGCGGCTGTCGAGCGCGGTCAGCGTCTGGTCCGGGTCGATCCCGAGCAGGTGGTAGAGCGTGCGGCCGAAGCTCTCCACCTTGTAATAGTTGTCGGTGACGTAGGCCGCGTGCTTGTCGGTCGCGCCGACCACGCACCCGCCCTTGAACCCGCCGCCGGCGACCAGCACGCTCTGGCAGGTGCCCCAGTGGTCGCGGCCCGCGTCCTTGTTGATCTTCGGCGTGCGGCCCATCTCGCCCAGCACCATCACGACGGTCTTCTCCAGCAGCCCGCTGGCGTCGAGGTCCTCGATCAGCGACGCGACGGCCTTGTCCAGGTTCGGGAGCTTGTCCTTGCACGCCTTGAAGTTCTGCCCGTGGTGGTCCCAGTTGCTCTCGAAGTGGGTGTACACGAACGGCACCCCCGCCTCGACCAGGCGCCGGGCCGCGAGCACCCGGCGCCCGTGGGCGCTCTTCCCGTACCGCTCGGCGGTCTTCAGCGGCTCCCGCTCGACCGCCAGCGCCTGCCGCAACTTCGGCGACCGGAGCAGGTCGAACGCGGTCTGCTGGAACTTGTCCATCCCCGCGACGGTGGGGTCGTCGAGGTCGCGCAGCTGGGTGTCGAGCGACTGCCGGAGCCCCTCGCGCCGGTCGAACGCGGACAGGTCGAGGCCCGCGGGCGGGACGAGCATGCCCCGCACTTCGCCCTTCGCGTCCTCGGGCTGGAACACGATCGGGTCGGCGGTCGGCCCGAGGTAGTTCTGCTTGAGCCCGTAGGCGTGGTTGTCGATGTCCCCGAACGCGACGAACGTGGGCACGTCCCTCGGGGCCGGGCGCAGCTTCGCGACGACGTTGCCGTACATCGGGTGCGCCGGCGTGACGCCGGTCTTGCGCGGGTTGCCGGTGAGCCAGTACTGCCCGCCGCCGTGCTCCCACTGCTCGCTCCTGATGCCGACCGAGCGCAGGACCGTGTACTTGTCCGCGCACCGGGCCAGGCACGGCATCAGTTCGCACACCTCGATGCCGGCGACGTTCGTCTTGACGGGCTTGAACTCGCCGCGGATCTCGGCGGGCGCGTCCGGTTTCATGTCGAACGTGTCCTGGTGCGGCGGCCCGCCGCCGAGCCACACCACCACCACGTGTTCGGCGCGGGCCGGCTTCGCGGGCGCGGCGGCGCGCGCGGCGAGCAGGGACGGGAGCGTCAGCCCGAACAGGCCGGTGCCGCCCACGTAGAAGAAGTCGCGGCGGGAGGGGGTAGAAAACATGACGTCCTCGGTAGGCGGGGGGGGTACGGGTCAGTGGTTCAGTGAGAACTCGCGCGTGTTGATCAGGCTCCACATCAGGTCTTCGAGGCCGCTCCGCGCGGTCGGACTGGTCTTCACGTACTCGAGCGACGCGGCGAGGTCGTTCTTCGACGGCGGGCGCCCGACGGTCCACAGGAACACCTCCTCGATCCGCTTCGCGTCGTCGGGCACGTCCGCCACGAGCCGGGCGACGCGCCCGCCCGCGCCGGCGATCTTGTCGCGCAGGTGCGGGTGGTTGGCGAGGTACAGCGCCTGCACGATGGTCGGGCTCTGCTCGCGCTCGCAGTCGCACTGCACGAGCCCGTTGCGGGCCGGGCGGCCGAAGATCTGGAACGCGTAGGCGAGCGCCGCGCGCTGGTCCTCCGCCCCGGTGACGCCCGCGACCTCCATCGCCCGGGCCCCTGCCGGCAGGAACAGCCGCGGCGGGAACGCCTCGGTCGCGCCCGCGGCCTGGTTGATCGCATCGAGCAGCACCTCCGCGGGCAGGCGCCGCAGCGGGAACGACGCGAAGTTCCGCCGGTCGCCCTTCGCGGTCTCGTGCGGCTTCGCGCTCTGCTGGTAGGTCCGGCTGCTCAGGATCGTCTTGTGCAGCCACTTCAGATCGTACTTGCTCTCGACGAACCCCTTGGCGAGCGCGTCGAGCAGCTCCGGGTGGCTCGGCGGGTTGAGGCTCGACAGGTGGTCGGCCGGGTCGATGATGCCGCGGCCGAAGTAGTGCGCCCACACGCGGTTCACAACCGCCTTCGCGAAGTACGGGTTGTCCGGCTCGCGCATCCAGGCGACCGCCGCGGCCCGGGGGTCGTCCTCCTTCGTGAACCTCAGGACCTCCTTCGAGCCGAGCAGCCGGAACGCCTCCGACTTCTGAGTGCCCAGCGGGCTGGACACCGTCGCGAAGCTGGCCCGCTCGCCGTTGTGCTGCACCTCGGTGCCGAACCGCTTCGGCCCCTCGGTCAGCACCCGGGCCCGCGTTTCCAGCTCCCTCGCCTCGGCCAGCATCTTGGCCGCGTCCGCGGGCTTCACCGACTTGTCCTTCGCCTTGTCGGTGAGCTTCTTCGCGTCCTCCCGGAGCCTCTTGGCCTCCTCCGGGCCCTTCTTCGTGAGTTCCGCGGCCTGGACCGGCAGCGACTTGCTGTCGGGGTAGTTCGCCCCCTTCACGCGCATGAAGAAGTTCGCGAAGCTCAAGAGGTCGTCCTGCTGCCACACGTCGTGCGGGTGCCGGTGGCACTGCGCGCATTCGAGCCGCAAGCCCAGGAAGGCGTGGGCGACCTGCAGGGCGCCCTTCACCCCGGTCGCGTTCTCGCGCTGCCAGTACAAGTCGAGCGTCTTGCGCTTGGCGTAAACGGTGAGGTCCGGCTCCATCCGGGCGTTCTCTGCCGCCAGCGCCATGACCTCTTCGATCCACTCCTCGCGGGCGCGCCCGTCGCGGCTGGTGGCCAGCAGCACGCGCGCGGCGAACTCGTCGTAGGGCGTGTTCTCGGACATCCGGGCGCGCACCCACTCGTAGAACCGGCGCGCCTCGGCCGCCTCGAGCAGCCCGTAGTTCGCGTTGAACGAGTTGGGCTTCAGCACGTCGGAGAACTTGGTCGCCCACAGCGCCGCGTAGCCCGGTCTGCCGAGCAGGTCGTCGATCTTCTTGGCGCGCTTGTCGGCGGCCGGGTCGGCGAGGAACGCCCGCACCTCGTCCGCGGTGGGCGGCAGGCCGGTCACGTCGAGCGACGTGCGGCGGAGGAACGTCGCGTCGTCGCACGGGCCCGCCGGGTGGATGTTGAGGCGCTTGAGCTTCGCGAGCACCTGCGCGTCCACGAAGTTGTTCGGCTTCACCTCCGGGAACGGCTCGGGGCCCGCGCGCGGCACGACGAGGTGCGCCACCGCGGGTTCGTACCCGTACCGGACGACGAGCGCTGCGTCGCCGACGCCCTTCGCGGTCACGGTGCCGGTCCCGTCTACGGCCGCGACCACCTGGTCGAGCGCCTCGAAACTGCACAGGCCGGTCACGTCTTCCGTCGTGCCGTCGGCGAACGCCGCTTCGACCTTGAGCGCGTACGTCTGTCCGCGGTGGAGCGTCTGCTGCGTCGGGGTCACGCGCAGCGCGGTGACGCGCGAGTTCGCGACCTTGTCGAGCGCCGCCCCGCCGGCGAGCCAGTTGCGGAGCAACTTGTACTCGCGGCTGTTGGCGCTCATCCGCTGGCCGCCGACGTGCGACACGACCCCGGTCGCTTTCTCCAGGAGCAGGCTCTTGTCCGGCTCGAACTCGTTGAGCCGGCGCCCGCCGAACTCGCGGACCAGCCAGGCGTGATCCAGCGCCGGGTCGGCGCCGAACAGCGACAGCCGGAACCCGTTCTGCCCCTTAACGGACCCGTGGCACGCGCCCGCGTTGCACCCCAGCCGGCTCAACAGCGGTACGATGTGCCGGCTGAACAGCGGGTGGTCAGCGGGTTCGGCCGCGCCCACGGGTGAACCGAGCGCAGCGAGTACAAGGAGCGGCGGCCAAACGCGGGGCATGGTGGCCTCCAGGGGACAACCGGCGTTGGTTGCGGGACGACCGCGGTGCGGTCGCTGTGGGGCGGGTGTTCTCGGGCCGAGCGCCAGTACAGATGATGACACGAACCGGCCGAGCGGGGAAGTCTTAAATGGCAATGCCAACGTAATTGTAAATGTGTCTTTACGAACGATTGATGCCGGCGGCTGTGCCCTTAGGCCCGGGTGCGGCGCACGCCGAGGTGGCGCGCCGGCGGCTGCGGGGGAGCGGTCCGAAGAGCGGCGCGGGCCGCGGCGGCGGCCGGCTCGTGCCAGTCGGTGTGGTGACAGATCAGCCCGGGGGCGCCTTCGCCCGCCAGAGCCGTGTTCGCGCCGAGCGTCGTTCGGTCAGTGGGCCGGGGAAGGGCAGGGTGCCGGGGCGCGCCAGCGGCACCCCGGGATCGTCGCGAGAGAGTAGGTCCGGAATTGAAACGAGGAGCATCCGCACCAGCCGCGGGACGGCTAAACTCCGCCCGAGGCTGCGAGCGACGAACCGCGCGTCCTGCGGCTCCCGTCGGGCGAGGTCCGGTGCCGCGAGCGCCTGGGCGGGTTACCGAAGCACTACCACCATACGATCGAGTAGAAGTCGCCGGTCACAAGGCCGAGGAACGTGTCGGTCGGGGCCGGGGCGAGCCACAACAGCGGGTCGGTGGTAGACGTGGTGCCGGCCGGAGCGGTGTAAACGTCGCTCGGCGCGAGGAACGAGGTCACCACCTGGGTGCTGGCGTCGTAAGTGTACAGGGTGGTCGTGGTGGTCGTTGTCGTCGTGGTGGTCGATGTGGTGTCGACCAACTCCGGGCCGATCGGGTCCGAGCTGAGTGCGTAGCGCCCGCGGAACTGGAATGCCGACAGCGGCGTGCCGTCGCGGTTGGCCGCGACGAACCGCACCGTGTAGGTGCCGGGGACCAGCATCACGTCGCGGCCGGTGACCTGGCCGCCCTGCGCAACCAGCGTCAGCACCGCCTGGCCGCTCGCGTCGTAGACCGTCATACGGACCGCCGCAGCGACGCTGCCCGCTCCGGCCACCTCGAAGCGCGCGGTCTGCGTGCGCTTCAACTGGAAGCTCGTGAACGCTTGCTTCGCCCCGCTCAGTGTGCCCGCGGCGAACGTGGTCAGTGAGACCTGTGTGTCGCGGAAGTCGATGGCGAGGGTGTAGTTGCCCTGATTCTTTGCGAGCGGGTTCGCGGCCGCCACGCGCACGTAGTAGTCGGTGTCCGGCTGGACCCCGGTCAGCTGCACGGTCACGGTCCCGCCGGTGTTCGACAGCACCTCGGCGGTCAGCCGCACACCGTCCTTGTTGTACACCTCGACCGACGGGTTGAGGGTGGTCGCGTCGAGCGCGGACACCATGATCACCGCAACCTTCGGCGTGTTTGAAAGCGTGCGAACCTTGTAAAAGTCGTAGTCGGTCTTGGCGAGGTTGACGATGCTGGAGGTGGTCGCGAAGTCCCACCGCGCGTCGGTCGAGCCCAGCCCGGTGCCCAGCGAGGTGGCGCTGGCGAGCAAGTCGTTGCTGTGCGCGTCCTGGTTGGCGTAACTGGTGGTGTTCGGCAGCACCGCGGTCGCCGCGGCCGCGGTGCCCACGGACAGCCGGTACGTCCCGATCCCGAACAGGTCCTTCGTCGCCCCCTCCACCTTCACCCGGTACGTCTGGCCGGCGGTCGCGGCGGAGACCGTCACGGTGAACGCTCCCTTGTGATCGGCCGGCACCACCGCCTGCTGTACCACGGCGCCGCTCGGGTCGAAGACCGTCACCTTGGCCCGGAGCTGGCTGATCCCGTCGGTCAGAATCGCGACGGTAAACGCGGACTGGGTTGTCGGCACCCGGTACGCGTAGTGGTCGGTGTCCGTCAGGGTGGTCAGGTCGCCGGTCGCCACCGACGGCGTCGCGTTCGCGCTGCTGGCGCTGTTCACGAACGCCAGCGTCTCCGCCGTGGCGAGCGTGTCGTTGGACGCGACGAGGTCGAACATGTCGGGGCTGCGAGCGCCGTACAGGTTCTGCACGGACGCGACGTCGCCGGCCGACAGCCCGTTGCGCGTGACGATGTAAGAGGGGTACATCGCCGACCCCGTGTCCGGACTGCTGCCGATGCTCAGCGCGTGCCCGGCTTCCTGAAGGAGTGCCGTGTACAGGTCGTACCGGCCGTCCGTGCCGCCCTTGTTGAACGACTTGTTGCTGTTGATCACGATCTCGCCGGACCAGCTGCTGAACAAGTCGAACGGGGTGGTCACCGCGAGCACGTTGTCCGAGAGCGGGCGGGCCGACACGCGGATGTCGCCGCGGACCGGGCTACCCTGGACCGGCCCGTCCGAGCCGAACGCCGACCCGTTGTCGGACACGACCGACACGTTCAGGTTGCCGTACTGCGCCCACGTCTGGAACGCGCGGACGACCTCCTGCTGCCACACCCCGGCGGGCATTGCCGCGCCCAGCGTGCCGAACAGGTTCGACCGGGTCCCGCC